>CAMCPF010000088.1 GCA_945876515.1 Candidatus Kuenenia stuttgartensis | reverse complement strand
TGGGATCCCGCCGCCAGAACGCTCGCGCAGTCGCCGCTGCCGCCGCTGCCGGCCCCGAGCACCGCCGGCGGGGCCACCGTCGTGGGGGGCCATGTGTATGTGGTCGCCGGCCAGGAGGGCCTCGGCCTCGACTCGGCCACGGATCGCATCTGGCGGCTCGCACTCGGTGGAATCGGCACGTCGGCCGCCCGCTGGGAGCCGCTGCCAGCGGTGCCCGGCGGCCCGCGAGCCTTCGCGATCGTCGCCGCCCAGCACGACGGCTTTGCCGACTGTCTGTATGTGATCGGTGGCCGCCGCCAGAAGCCCGGCACGACCGATCTGGCGGGCGTCGAGCCGCTCGCCGACTGCCATGAGTTCAGCCCGACCCGATTCGCCGTCGATCCGGCCACCGGCTGGCGGCGACGGGCCGCGTGCCCCATGCCACTGATGGCCGGCACCGCCGCGGCCTTCGGCCAGAGCCACCTCGTCGTGCTGGCCGCCGCCGATGCCGAAACACTTGCCCAGGTCGCCGTCGACCCGGCGTTTGCCAGGCGGCATCCCGGATTCCCTCATCGGGCCTGGGCCTACCACACCATCACCGACACCTGGACGAGCGCCGGCGAGACCCCCGCCTGCCCCGTGACGACGTCGGCCGTGGCCTTCGACGGCGGCGTCGCGGTCGTCAGCGGCGAACTCAAGCCCAGGGTGCGGACGCGCGCAGCCTGGCGGATCACGGCCCGGCCCGACGGCAGAAGTTTTGGCGGCCTCGACTATGCCGTGCTCGTCGCGTATCTCGCAGCGATGGTGGGGGTCGGCGTCTTCTTCATGAACAAGATGAAGGACACCGACGACTTCTTTCGCGGCGGCCAGCAGATGCAGTGGTGGGCGGCCGGCTGCAGCATCTTCGCCACGATGCTCTCCTCGATCACCTTCATGTCGATCCCCGCCAAGGCCTTCGCCCAGGACTGGGTGTATGCGATCGGCAACCTGATGGTGGTGGCGGTGGCCCCGATCGCGGTCTACCTGGCGCTGCCCTTCTTCCGCCGGATCGACGCCACGAGTGCCTACGAGTATTTGGAGCTGCGGTTCAACCGGCCGGTGCGGCTCTTCGCCAGCGGCCTGTTCACGCTGTTTCACGTCTTCCGGATGGCGATCGTGATGACGCTCGCGGGGCTGGCGCTGGCGGTGGTCACTCCGCTGACGCCGGCTCAGAGCGTGCTCCTGATGGGCGTGCTCTCGATCCTCTACTGCACGCTCGGCGGCGTGGAGGCCGTGATCTGGACCGACACGATCCAGACGGCCGTGCTCCTTGGCGGGGCCGTCCTCTGCCTGGTATTGATGCTTGCCGGCAGCGAGGGAGGCCTGGCGGGTGCCGTGGCCACGGCGGCGGCCGGCGGCAAGTTTCACGCCGCCAACTTCCACTTCGACGCCACGAGTGCGAACCTCGCCCTCTGGGTCGTGGTCCTCGGGGGCCTGGGCCAGAACTTTTCCAGTTACACCTCCGACCAGGCGGTCGTGCAGCGGTACATGACCACGCCGGACGAGCGGCGCGCGGCCACGTCGATCTGGCTGGCCGCGGGCCTGGCCGCGGGGGCCACGCTGCTGTTCTTCGGCCTCGGCAGCGGCCTCTACGCCTTCTACAAGGCCCACCCCGAGCGACTCGACCCGACCTTCACGACCGACCAGATCTTCCCGCTCTTCATCCTCCACGAGACCTTTCCCGGCGTGGCCGGGCTGATCGTGGCGGGCATCTTCGCGGCGGCCCAATCGACCGTCTCCACGAGTATGAACTCCACGGCCACGACGGTGGTGACCGACTTCCTCCGGCCGTTCCGGGCCTGTGCGAGCGAGGCGGGCTACCTGCGGACGGCCCGCTGGTTGACCTTCGGCTTCGGGCTGGCTGGCACGCTCTTGGCGCTCGTATTCATCGATCCCACGATCCGCAGCCTGTTCGACGCCTTCCTCAAGGTGGTGGGCATCTTCATGGGAGTGCTCGGGGGGCTCTTCGCCCTGGGGATGCTCACGCGACGGGCGACAGGGCCGGGGGCGCTCGTGGGGGTGGTGGCCGGAGCCGCCGTGATGCTGGCCCTGCCACTCGTCTCCCAGGTGAATGGCTACCTCTATCCCGCGATCGGGATCGCCGCCTGCTTCGCCGTCGGCTTGCTGGCGAGCCTCGTGCTGCCGGCCCAGCGCCGCGACCTCGCCGGCCTGACGGTGTTCACAGAGCCGCCGGCGGCAGGCCCGGGCCGGTAAGACCCCTGCCGAGAGTCACTCTGGGAACGACGCCGGCGCCGAGAGCGTGAGCTCGAGCGGGAAGGGGCGGCGGAGCTGGAAGAACGAGCCCGGCGGGGAGGGGGCATCGGCCGGCACGAGCACCTTCGGGTCACGGCCATAGATCGCGAAGAACTCGGTCCGCACGCGGAACGTGGCCCGGCCGGCGGTGAAATCCACGAGTTCCACACCCTTGTCGAACGACGAGGTGGGCGTGAGCGGCCGAGTCTCCCAGCCTGCCAGGTCGAAGCCCGGCGTGGGCACTTGGTCGATCACCGCATGCCAGAACTGCTCCCGCAGCGTGGCCGGCGGTGTGGCCGCGGTGTGCGCGCCGCGGAAGGTGAAGCTCACGCGATACCCCGCCTGGTCAAGTTCGAACTTCGTGACTCGGCCGACCGCGCTGTCTCCCTGCCGGACCACGAAGCCCGGTTCGGCGAGCGTCGCGTCGAGCACGAGCCCGCGGTCTCCGAGCCGGTCGAGCCAGGCAGCGGCCTTCGCCTCTGCCTCAGCCGCGGTGGGCTTGGTGGAGGGGGCGGCAGCGGAGTCGGCAGGCGAGGAAGCGGCCGCGGCCGGCTTGACCCAGTCGGGCACCGTGCCGTCACCGGTCACTTCACCTGCGAGCAGCCAGGCGAGGTTGAAGCGGGCGAGCGTCCCGCCCCCCTTGGGGCCGCCCTCGAAGAGAAGGTAGATCCAGCCCTCCGACAGAGTGCCCGGGCGGCCGGCGTCGAGCGAGGAATAGGCGAAGGCGCCGGGGAACACCTCGCGGCGGACCGGCCAGGTGCGGCCGCCGTCGAAGCTTGCCCATACGTGGCCCCGCTTGCGGCCCTTGGGGCTGACGATGTTGCTGAACACGAGGATGTCGCGGCCGGCCACCGGCAGGCGGACGAGGCCGCCCATCAGGCCGTAGGTGGAGGCCGGATCGCCGTCGGGCAGGATGGCCGAGCGGGCTTGGTTGACCCAGGTGAGCCCGCCGTCGGTGCTCTCGGCCGTCCACCGCCAGACCGCGTCGGCCGGGTCGGCGGCCCAGTGGCGGCGGGTGTTGTAGAGCAACCGGCCGTCGGCCAGCTCGACCACGCAGGCCTCGCCGGTGCCCATCTCGGGAAATGGCTCGGAGGCCTTCCAGCTGCGACCGCCATCGTCGCTGAAAATCGCGTTGGTGTAGTGGGTCGGAAAAAACTCCTTGGGATAGTTCGTCCGGCCGTACCAGCGGCTGGGGCGGAGGAGCCGGCCGGCGTGCTTGCCGTGCCGCAGCGTGATCCCGTGCTCGTTCATGTGCATCGAGGGCACATGACCCAGGGAGTTGGGATGGATCACCGTCGGGTCGGGCTTCCAGGTGAGCCCGTGATCTTTCGAGCGGTAGACAGCAAGCGGCGCCGGCGGGTGCTTCTCTTCCACGAAGGCGAGGACGTCGCCCGAGACCTCGTCCACGGTCACACCTCCACCCATGAAGCCCGGCGCGATCGTGATCAGCTCGCCCCAGGTCCGGCCGCCATCGGTGCTGCGGCGAAGCCCCACGCCCCCCCAGACGGCGAGCACGCTGCCGTCGGTCGCCACCACCACGTTGGGAAACCGATCGCGGTCGAAGACCTGGGCGAGTTCCAGGGCCGGGGTTCCGAGAAATGGTTCGAGCGGCCCCTCCTTGGGGGTCGGGTTGGCGGGGGGCGAGTCGGCCGCAGCGGTGGTGAGCGGGCCGGCCGCCAGCGACGCGGCCGCGAGGAGCAGGGCGGGGAGGTGGCCGGAGCGGGCGCGAAGCATCAGCGGAGTTCCGCAGGGGAAGGGTGTCTGCCATGCCGTGACGAACGGCAGGATGCGGCGACAAATTATCACCTCGGGCAGGTCTGCGGCGATTCAGCCCCGCGGCCGAACCTTTCGCCGGCGGGCCGGGCAGGCGACCGCGGCCGGCCGCTTCGTCTTGCTGCCCTTGGGCCGTCCGCGGCGCTGGATCGGCCGGCGGGTCGGGTCGCCTTCGCCGGTGCCGCCGTGCGCCGCGAGATGGGCGAACACTTCCTCCTTGCCCGCGCGGATGTGCTCGAGCGCGGTCTCAGCGGCCAGGGTGGAATTGTGGGTGGCCATGGCCCGCACCAGCCGGCGATGGCCCCGCCAGGTCTGCACTGCCACGGCGACGGTGAGAAACTCCGGGATCCGCCGCTGCGGCGTAAAGCCGTAGGCCAGGAGCTTCATGTCGGTGGCGATCTTCGAGAGCCAGCGGTTCCGCGCCGCTTCGAACAGGATCTCGTGAAACCGCTGGTCGGCATCCATCCAAGCGGCCATGAGGTCGGCATCGGCGTGCCGCTCGGGGCGGGCGGCGATCCGGCGGATCAGCGTGAACGAGCCGGCTGCGATCGCCCGCAGTTCGGTGATCTCGGCGACCGTGGCGTGGGCGGCGGCGTGGGCGGCGGCCAGCGGCTCGAGCGCCTCCCGCACGTCGTAGAGCTGCGCGAGCTCCGGCCGCGTGATCCGCCGCACGAAGGCCCCGGCGCCCGGCACGTGCTCGACGAGCCCTTCGCTGGCGAGCCGGGTGACCGCCTCCCGGACGGGCGTCATGCTCATCCCGATCTCGTCGGCCAGCTTGCGGTTGACCAGTTGCATGCCCGGCTCGAGCCGGCCGGTCACGAGCATCCGGCGGAGTTCGTCGTAGGCTTGCAGACCGAGGGTGGGCGGCACGGATGGTCTCCACAGGGGGCGGACGGCGAAATGCGTGCGAGCGTCCCCGGATTCCGGTTCACCGTCGGGAGCCTACCTCATCTCGGGGAGCCTCAGGTCGGGGAGGGGTTTGGTGCCGCGCTAGTCGCATTGCTCGCAGCGGCCCTTGAGCAGCACCTCGGTGACCGAACCGATCCGGCCCCGGGCCCGCTTTGCTCCCTTGCCGGCCGCGGCCCGGGGCGTGATCGCCACCTGCACGTCCTCGAGGCAGGAGACCTCGCCGCAGGTCGTGCAGACGAAGTGAGGATGGTCGTCCCCCTTGTGGCCGCCACCGGCCCGCTTGGCCTCGAACCGCCAGACGTGGTCTCCGAGTTCCACCCGCGACGCGAGGCCCGCCTCCGTGAGTTCGGTGAGGTTGCGATAGATCGTGGCCCGGTCGAAGCCGAGGTGGTGGAGCGAATCGGACACCTCGGCATGGGTCAGGGGCCCGGCCGCCGTCTCGAGGTGGTGCAACACCGCCACCCGGGCGGGCGTGCACCTCAAGCCCGCCCCGCGGATGCGGTCCCTCGCGGCGTCGTCCTGGAGGGGCTTGCCTCGACCCATGAAGAAGAGTCTACCCGACCGCCACGCCCGTGAGCAGTTCCACGATGGCCCCCATGAAGGCGGGGAGATCGGCCGGCTTGCGGCTGGAGACGAAGTGGCGATCGACCACGACTGGGGTGTCTTCCCAGATCGCTCCGGCGTTCATCAGGTCGTCCTTGATGCCCGGGCTGCCCGTCACCCGCACCCCGCGGTAGACCCCCGCCGAGATCGGGATCCAGCCGCCGTGGCAGATCGCGGCCACGAGTTTGCCCCGGGCAGCGAACTCGCGGACGAGATCCAACACCTTCTCGTCGCGGCGGAGTTTGTCGGGCATCCACCCGCCGGGGATCACGATCCCGTGGAAGTCGGCCACTTCCATGTCGGAGATCGTGGCGTCGCTCGTGCAGGGATAGCCGTGCTTGCCCGAGTAGGTGCGGCCCTGGTTCGCGCCGGCGACCACGACGTGGCCACCGGCCTCTTCAATACGGAGCTTCGGATACCAGAGCTCGAGGTCCTCGTAGTCCTCGCCCACGAGCATGAGGATGCGGATGCCGTCGAGGGAACGCCGGGGCAGGAGCGGATGGGTCATGGGAACCTCGCAATCAGGGAGGAAGGCGGTGGCGAAGGAACGCGCCGAAGCCGCTCCCGAGAGCGGCGTCCTCGCTGCCTCTGAGAGCCGTTCGGGGCAGGCCGATTGTCGCCCGCGCGACAGCCGGCGGCGAGCCGAGGACAGCGTAACCCCACCAGCGGGTGGATAAGGCAGTCGCCGCTGGCGCCGTCCCGAAGCCCGCCGGGGTCGCGGTTTCAGGGGCCGCAGCGACCTGGAGAAAAAGTCGCTTGACTCATCCAACCCTCACGCTACATTCACGCCCCGGCCTACCGGCAGTGGTCAGCGGATCGACCACCACAACATGTTGCGATAGCACGCAGATGGACCTGCTTTCTCGATTTTCCGGTTGGAAGGCCATTCCCCCCGGCTGATTTCCTCATGCGGCCCCGTGCCTGGGCCGATGGTGGGTTGTAGCGGAACTATACGCAAGTATACTTTTTGGAGCAGGCGGGCGGCTTCGGATTTCGACCATTTTTTCCTCAGGAGGTTCTCGTCCCATGGCAGATTTCGACTCGGCCACCCTCTCCGCCGCCGCCTCCAGCCCAGCCACCGGCCAGCGACCGGCGGGCCGCACGGCCCTCGAAATCCGCCCCACCTTCTGCCCCACCGAGGTGGACAGTCCGTTCGACACCACCGAGTGGGAGCTCCGCACCGCCGCCATCAAGGGGGAGGACGGCAAGGTGCTCTTCGAGCAGCCGGCCTGCGAGATTCCGGCCGCCTGGAGCCAACTGGCCACCAACGTCGTGGTCAGCAAGTATTTCTATGGCGAGATCCACACGCCCGAGCGGGAGCACTCCGTCAAGCAGCTCGTCCATCGCGTGGCCCGCACGATCGCCGACTGGGGCATCAAGGACGGCTACTTCAAGACCAAGCAGGACGGTGAGAACTTCTACCGCGACCTGGCCTGGCTCTGCGTCCACCAGCACGGCGCCTTCAACTCGCCGGTCTGGTTCAACGTGGGGCTGTTCCACCAGTACGGCGTGAAGGGAGCAGCCTGCAACTGGCGTTGGGACGAGGCCAAGCGGGACGTCGTGATGCCCGACAATCCCTACGAGTTCCCGCAGGGCAGCGCCTGCTTCATCCAGAGCGTCAAGGACAACATGGAAGACATCATGGATCTCGCCCGCAGCGAGGCCATGCTCTTCAAGTTCGGCTCGGGCACGGGCACCGACCTCTCCACGCTCCGCAGCCAGCGGGAAAAGCTCGCCGGCGGCGGAAAGCCCTCGGGGCCGCTCTCGTTCATGCGGGTCTACGACCAGGTGGCGGCCGTGGTCAAGAGTGGCGGCAAGACGCGGCGGGCCGCCAAGATGCAGTCGCTGAAAGTCCACCACCCCGACATCATGGAGTTCATCGAGTGCAAGAGCAAGGAGGAGAAGAAGGCACGGGTGCTGATCGAGAAGGGGGGCTACGACTCCAACTTCAACGGTGAGGCCTACAGTTCGATCCTGTTCCAGAATGCCAACCTCTCCGTCCGGCTCTCCGACGAGTTCATGGAGGCGGTCGATCGCGACGACAGTTGGACCACCCGCTGGGTGACCGATCCCTCCAAGGCCGGCCCGAGCTTCAAAGCCCGCGAAGTGCTCGACCGGATGGCCGAGTGCGCCTGGCAGTGCGGCGACCCCGGCGTGCAGTACGACACCACGATCAACCACTGGCACACCTGCCCCAACTCGGGCCGGATCAACGCCTCGAATCCGTGCTCGGAATACATGTTCCTGGACGACACCGCCTGCAACCTGGCGAGCATCAACCTGATGAAGTTCCGCCGGCCCGACGGCTCCTTCGACGTGGAGCGGTTCGCCACGGCCTGCCGGATCTTCTTCGTGGCCCAGGAAATCCTGGTGGACCACGCCAGCTACCCAACAGCGCGCATCGCCAGGAACAGCCACCTCTACCGGCCGCTGGGCCTGGGGTACTCGAACCTCGGCAGCCTGCTGATGGCCGACGGCCTGGCCTACGACAGCGACGCCGGGAGGGGCCTCTGCGGGGCGCTGACCGCAATCCTCCACGGGTCGGCCAACCGCACGAGCGCCGAACTTGCCGGAGCAGTCGGTCCGTTCGAGGGCTTCGCCGCCAACCGCGAACCGATGCTGAAGGTCATGCAGATGCACCGTGATGCGGTGGAGCAGATCGATCCGGCCTGCCCGACGTATCTCCACGAGGCGGCCAGGAAGATCTGGGACGACGTGCTCGCCGGCGGCCGGGCCCACGGCTATCGCAACGCCCAGGCGACCGTGCTCGCGCCCACCGGCACGATCTCGTTCCTGATGGACTGCGACACGACTGGGATCGAGCCCGACATCGCGCTCGTCAAATACAAGCAGCTTGCCGGCGGCGGGATGCTCAAGATCGTGAACCAGACTGTGCCCTTGGCCCTGCGAACGCTCGGCTACGACGAGCCGGCGGTGGAGGCGATTCTCGCCTTCATCAACGACAAGGACACGATCGAGGGAGCGCCCGGGCTCAAGAGCGAGCACCTTTCCGTCTTCGACTGCGCCTTCAAGCCGCGGCTCGGCGAGCGGAGCATCGCCTGGGAGGCGCACGTGAAGATGATGGCGGCCGCCCAGCCGTTCCTCTCAGGCGCGATCTCCAAGACGGTGAACATGCCGCGGGAGACGACGCCGGCGGACATCGCCCGGGCCTACCAGGAAGGCTGGCGGATGGGCCTCAAGGCCCTGGCGATCTATCGCGACGGCTCCAAGGAGAGCCAGCCGCTCTCGACGAGCACCGAGGGAGACAAGGCCGCGGCCAAGGCCGCCACGGCGACGCCGCGACGGGAACGGCTGCCCGACACACGGCGGAGCGTGACGCACAAGTTCAGCGTCGGGGGGCATGAGGGGTACATCACCGTGGGCCTGTACGACGACGGCCGCCCGGGCGAACTCTTCATCACCATGGCGAAGGAGGGCAGCACGATCGGCGGCCTGATGGATGCCTTTGGCACGGCCGTCTCGATGAGCCTCCAATACGGCGTGCCGCTCGAGGTGTATGTGAAGAAGTTCTCGCACACCCGGTTCGAGCCTTGGGGGTACACCAAGAACGCCGACATCCCGGTGGCCAAGAGCCTGGTGGACTATCTCTTCCGCTGGATGGGCACGCAGTTCATCCCGGGGTATCGCGAGGCCAACCGGCCCGCGGGCGACAGCGGCGGCGGGGAG
>CAMCPF010000087.1 GCA_945876515.1 Candidatus Kuenenia stuttgartensis | reverse complement strand
CGAAGCGACGGGCCGTTTCCAGGGTGTTCACGACCTGCTCCCGCGGAATATCCAGGAAATCGCCGTAATCGGCGTCGAGCCGCTACGCGTAGAGCCCCTCGAAAGCCACGGCCTGCTCCGGACCGACAAAACCCTCGGGAACGAGCTCTTCGTGGACTGCCTTGATGATGCCGCGGTGCTTTCGGAAGCGTCGGCCGCGGGCCACGAAAACGGCGGTCGCCGCATGAAAGCACGCATAGTAGGCGCGGTTCCACGCCAGGCGGCTGCTGCCACGGCCTGCGGCGGTGGTGGCGTCGTCAAGACACTCGCGGGCCAGCAGCAGCTGTTGGGCCACGATCCGCTCCCGTGACTCCGGTTCGGTCATGCTTGGCCTCCGGGTGCGACGCGGAAGACGTCGATCCCTTCGGCGTCGATTTCCTTGCGGATGGGCGCAGCCTGATAGACGCCATGCCACCACTCGTCGCTCGTCCGGATGTAGAGCTCCGGCCATGTGCCGAGCCGGAGGCCGACGCGGCGGACGAACCCCCGCATGCGGCCTGTTTCCTCCGGAGTGAGCAGGCGGCCGGTGAGCACGAGAAGGTCAATGTCGGAATCCGGCGTGTCGTCGCCTCGCGCCTTCGATCCGTACAGCATGATCGTGTCGACCGGCCACCCGGCCGGCAAGGCCGCCGCAATCTCGGCGATCGTCTGCCGATCAGCTTCGACGAGCGAGTTGAGCGAGCGCAGAGCCACCATGACAACGTCCTCCGGGATCCACCTCCATCGTACGCGATACTCACTGGCCGACGTTTGGCTCACCAGATCGGTCGGCCTCGGGTCTCGGGGCCGGGCGGATCGGCCGCTGGATCTCCGCGTACTTGAGGAAGCCCGGCACGAAGGGGCTGTTGTAGGCGAGCATCCGTGGCGGGCCGGCGGGCTCCCACTCCGGATGCTCGGCCAGCCAGGCATCGAGCTGCTCTTCTCCCTTGCGAAACGTCTTCTCGCCGTAGCCGCCCCGCAGGCCGACGGACACGACCGTGGCCTCAGGCACGTCCTCGACCATCACGCCAGCGTCGGCCGGGTCGGGGCCCGCCTTGCCCAGGTCGGGCTCGGCATAGAGAAACGCCATCGACTCCGGGCCGCCCCGCTCGGCCGGCTCGCCGGCCCAATCCATCGTCACCGGGGCGGTCATCGCGATCTCGTTCCGCTTGATGTGGCCGAAGAGCCGCATGAACATCCGGTCGTCGCCCCCCGCGCCGGCCGCCGTGCGGGCCAGGCGGTGGGCCGGATAGGTCTTCACGATCACCTCGCCCACCGGCCCCGGGGCCGGGAACCCCGCGGGCAACTTGGCTTCGGAGACCATCATCGGCTTCGAGGGCTCCGGCTCGGCGGCATTGGTGGTCATCGCGATGGCGAGCAGACCGAAGCTGAATGCGAGTTGCTTCATGGACTGACGAGAAACATTCATGACCACCATCTCTCCGCTCCTTAGTTTATCAGCGACAGGGCGAGGGGTTGCCCGTGCCGATCGAGCGGCGTAGGAAACCGAGCGCAGCAAGGATTGCGAAGCGAGGTTTCCTCCGAGCGAGTGGAGGGCAGGATGCCCGAAGCGAGCGTCCGGCGAGACGGCATGGGCGACCCCGAGCCGGCGTCACGAGCCAAGCTCAGGCGGCCTCGACTTCTTCCCACTGCTCGAGTTCCGCCGTGCCGCCCGGGAGCAGGAGCGCGGCCAGCGGCGTGCCCTCCTCGACCGGCGTCACGCCGTCCCGCCGCGTGAGGTGGAGCCGCTCGTGACCGGAGAGCTGCTTCTTGAGCTGCTGCTCCAGATCCTTCTGCTCCGCCTCGGGCAGTTTGCCGAAGGCGGCCCGGCCCCGGCACTTGGGAAACTTCTGGCAGCCGAGCCAGGGGCCCCGCTTGCCGTCGCGGAGGTTCATCATCGCGCCGCACTTGTCGCAGGCGATGTCGGTGACCAGCGGCGGCGGGGCGGGAAACTTGAGGTTGCCCTTGCGGTCGAGGTTGAGGATCAGCGGGGGTGGCTCGGCCGGCACCGCCTCCGCCGCCTTCTTGCCCTTCGGCTTGGGCGGCCGGGGCTTGTCCTCGACCAGGAAGTCGCCGAACCGGCCCGTCCGCTTCACCATCGGCACGCCGGCGGGCGAGAGGAGGTCGATCTGCTCTGGCAAGAGCGGCCGACCGTCGCGGTCCACCGGCATCGCGTAGTCGCAGGCCGGCACGTGCTTGGGCTTCTTGGCCCGGGCCGGCTTGGCCTTCTTTCCCTTGGCGGCCTTGGCCTTGCCCTTGGCGGCCGGCTTCTCGGGCTCCGGCTCGGCCACGTTCTCGTTGTAGCCCGAGCAGGAGAGGAAGCGGCCCTTCTTGCCGAGCCGATACTCGAGCCGGCGGCCGCACTTCGGGCACTTGTAGGAAGAGGGATCGGCCGCCGCCTTCACGTGCTCCTGCTTCTCGGCCGCGCCCAGTTTCGGTTCCAGCTCACCGTGGAACTCGTGCAGCATCTCCCGCCAGCCCTTCGAGCCCTCGGCCACCTGGTCGAGCTCCCGCTCGATCTCCCGGGTGTAGCCGATCTCGATGAACTGGTCGGCGAAGCCGTTCTTGAGAAACTGGGTGACTGCCTCGCCGATCGCGGTGGCGTGGAACCGCCGCTCGTGCTGCTCCACGTAGCCCCGCTGCTCGATCGTGTTGATGATGCTGGCGTAGGTGGAGGGGCGGCCGATCCCCTCCTCCTCGAGTTTCTTCACGAGCGAGGCCTCGCTGTACCGCGGGGGCGGGGCCTGGAACTTCTGCCGGGGCTCGATCTCGAAGGGGGCGAGCACGGCCCCCTTGGCGAAGTCGGGCAGCACCTGCTCGCCGTCGTCGCGGGGCACCCCGCTGATCTTGTAAAAGCCGTCGAACCGGAGCACGCGGCCGTTCGCCTTGAACACAGCGCCGGTGTCGCGGTCGCTCCGACGCATCCGCACGGCGGTGGAATCCCACTCGGCGTCGGTGGACTGGCAGGCGAGGAAGCTCTGCCAGATCAGCTTGTAGAGGCGGTATTGCTCGTCGGTCAGCGCATCGCGGATCGCGTCGGGCTCCCGGAAGGCGTCGGTGGGGCGGATCGCCTCGTGGGCCTCTTGGGCTCCCTTGTTGCTGGAGGCGTAAAACCGCGGCTTTTCCGGCACGTAGGCGTCGCCGTGGGTCTCGCCCAAGTAGCGACGGGCCATGGTGATCGCCTCGCCCGACAGGTTCGTGGAGTCGGTCCGCATGTAGGTGATCAGGCCCACGCGGCCCTCGGCGGGAAGGTCGATACCCTCGTAAAGCTGCTGGGCGATCCGCATCGTGCGGTCGGTGCTCATGCCCAGCCGGCTGGAGGCGGCCTGCTGGAGGGTGCTGGTGATCAGGGGTGGGTAGGGCCTCGACTTGGTCCGGGTGACGTCGATGCTCTCGACGGTATAGCGGGCGGCGGGGTCGGGCCGGCCGGTGAGCCGGACGAGGTTTTTCCCGCGGCCCTTCCCGTCTTCGGCGGTCTCACGAACCACCGTGACCTCGAGCAGGCCCGCGGCCTCGGCGGCCGCCACCGCGTCGCCGGCCAGGTCGGCGGCCGACGTGTTCTCCGCTTCTATCTTCACGGGCTTGCCGCCCACCTCGACGAGTTCGCAGGAGAGCGCCTTCTGCTCCGCCAGCCAGGCCATCCGGTCTCGGACGAACGGGGGCCGGCCCCGCTCGTCGCGGCGGGCCATGAACTGCTTCCAGGCGTCGTGCAGCCCGGCCGCGGCGGCCACGTCGAAGGTCATGCAGCCGGAGATTTCCCACGACTCGGAGGGCGTGAAGGCCCGGATCTCCTGCTCTCGCTCGACGACGATCCGGGTCGCCACGCTCTGCACCCGACCGGCCGAGAGGCCGCCGGCGACCTTCTTCCAGAGCACCGGGGAGACCCGGTAGCCCACGATCCGGTCCACGATCCGGCGGGCCTGCTGGGCCTCGACGCGGGGCATGTTGATGGCCCGCGGCGACTGGAAAGCACGCTGAACCTCGCTCTTCGTAATGGCGTCGAACGTCACCCGCTTCGCGACGGCCGGATCGACGCCGAGCACCTGCGTGAGGTGCCAGGCGATCGCTTCCCCCTCGCGGTCCAAGTCGGTGGCGAACCAGACGTCGCTGGCTCCCTTGGCGAGCTTCCGCAGTTCGGTGACCGTCTTCTGCTTGCCTGGATCGACCTCGTAGGTGGGCTCGAAGTCGTGGTCGAGATCGACACCGGGCACGGCCTGCTTCGTGCCCTTGGGGGCCCGTTTGGGGAGGTCGCGGATGTGGCCGACCGAGGCCTTCACCACGAACCCGGGGCCGAGGTACTTCTCGATCGTCTTGGCCTTCGCCGGGCTCTCGACGATCACCAACTCATAGGCCCGCCCGGCCCCGGAGGAGCGGGCCTTGGTCGCGGCGGGCTTGCTGCTGGAAGCTTTTTTGGCCATCGGCTCGCGGGGGGCTTGGAGGGAAAGCGGATCGCCGACATCGGGATTGGCGCCAACCGGCCCGGCGCTACAATCGCGGTCGGACCGGCCGCCACAAGCGTTACCCTGCGCTCTTCCGGCTTGTCAAGTGTCGGACGTTTCGCCGTTCCTCCGGAACGGCGGGTTTTTTTGGGCAGGAGCCGGGCGAGCCCCAGACGAGCATATGGCCGGATCGTTCAATTTCTTCCGTCGCTACCAAAAGGCCGCCCTGGCAGGCCTCGCGATCATGGCGATGCTCGCCTTCTTCGTGCTGCCGCCCGTGCTGCAGATGGGTTCCGCGGGCGGCCCGGCCGCCGACACCGAGGTGGTGACCTGGAAGGGGGGCGGCCTGCGGGAGAGCGGCCTGCAGCGGGCGATGATCTCGCGGCGAGCACTCAATCAGTTCCTGATGGCCCTCCAGGCGGCGGCCACCGGGAGTGAGCGGGTGCAGCCGCCGCTGCGGGACGATGAAAAGGCCGTCGTGGATTCGCTCCTCATGGCCCGGGAGGCGGAGGCCAACGGGATCGTCGTCAGCGACGCCGTGGTCAACGACTTCCTGGCGATCTGGACGGGCGACCGCGTGCCGCAGGCCGACATGCGGGGCGTGATCGACCAACTGCGTGAGCGGGCGGGCGTGACCGAACAGGACATCTTCGACGGCCTGCGGACGCTGCTGCTCGGCGAGCGGATGCAGGCGCTAGCGCTGCGGGGCACGGGCTTTGCCAGCGCTCCTCCCGGCTGGCGGTGGGACGCCTTCCGGCGGCTGGAGCAGTCGGCAACCGTCGAGGTGGTGCCCGTGATCGTCGAGTCGCTCGGCGGCGAGGTGGCCAAGCCGACGACCGCCGCCCTCGAGGCGGTGTACACCACATACAAGGACGACCTGCCGCGGGCGGCGGCCGACACGCCCGGCTTCCGGGAGCCGGCCCGGATCCGCTTCGACGCGCTCGTGGCCACGCCGGATGTGTTCGTGGCGGAGGCGGAGAAGGAGGTCACCGACGAGCAGATCGCGAAGTTCTACGACGACAACAAAGACTCGCTCTACAAGCAGGTGGCGAAGCCGGACGAACCGATCGAGAAGGCGGAAGCCAAACCAGACGAGAAGGCCCCAGGCAAAGCCGACGACAAGGGTGGCGACGAGGCCGGTGACAAGAAGGAAGCCGACGAGAAGGCCCCCGCTGCCTCGGGCGAGCCGAAGCCTGAATCGACGCCCGTCGAAAAGCCTGCGGACATGCCGGCCGACAAGGTCGAAGCGAAGCCAACTCCCGGACCGGACCCGACCACGCCCGCCCCGCCGGCCACGCCAGAGCCTGCAGCGCCTGTCGCCGATCCCAAGGCGGCTGTCGGGGCCCGCCCCGGCTTGATTCGTCAGGCGGCGTTCCGCCAGCCCGGCGAGGCGGCGGCAGCCGCTGCCCAGGACGCCGTGAAAGATGCCGCGGCTGCAGCGGTCGAGAAGCCGGCCGCCCCGCCCGCTGCCGGGGGCGAGGAGCCCGCGGCCGACGCCGGCAAGCCTGTGGCCGACCAGCCTGAAGCCGGAGCCGTGAAGGCGGATGCCGCTGCGGGCGCGGAGACGGGCGACAAGGAGGCCGCCGCCAAGGAACCGGGCGCGGCCGACGCCAAGCCCGAGGAAAAGCCCGCCTACGAGCCGCTCGACAAGGTGCGAGACGACATCCGCAAGCGGCTCGCCCGTGAGGCAGCCGATAAGAAACTCGGTGAGATTTTCGACAAGGTGACAGGTCGGATCGCGACCTACGCCGACGATGTGGAACTGGCCTTGGGCGTGGGCGAGCCGGTACCACCGGCACCCGATGTCGAAAAGATCGCCGCGGAGCACGGGCTCGAGGCGGTGCGGTCCGACTTCGTCGATGCCGGCGAGGCAATCGCAGCCGGCGGGGTCGGGTCGAGCTTCCAACTCAGCTTCTCGCAGCCGATGGGCGTACGGCAGGTGCAGTGGGCCGACATGCTGTTCTCTCCCGAGGCGGCCCGCTGGCGGCCCCTGGCGACCCGCGACTTCGCGGGCAACCGCTATCTCTCCTGGAAGACCGAGGACCGCCCCGAGTTCACGCCCGCGTTCACCGACGTCCGCGATGAGGTGGAGCGGGTCTGGCGGCTGATCGAGGCCCGGCCGCTCGCCAAGAAGCGGGCCGAGGCGATCGCCGCCGCGGCCGCCGGCAAGGATCTGACCGCGGCCATCGCCGGCCAGGAGGGGGCGGAGGTGACGAAGGTCGGCCCGTTTACCTGGCTGACGCGGGGCACCGCCCCGTTCGGCTCGGCGCCGATGATCTCGCAACCCGCCGGCGTGCAGATGGCAGGTAACGAGTTCATGGAAGTGGTATTCGGCCTCGAGCCCGGGGGTACGGCCACCGCCTTCAACGAGCCCAAGACGATCTGCTACTGCATCCGCCTGGTGGCGTACGAGCCCGACGAGGCAGTACTCCAGGATCGCTTCGCCGACGTCTCCACCGATCCGCGGCGGCTAGCGACGCTCGCCGACGACGAGACCCGCGAGGTGCGGGACCTGTGGATGGCGGGCATCGAGAAACGGTACGGCGTGGAGTGGAAGCGGGATCCGCGCTGAGGCGGCCCGGATCCAGCGCGGTCAGCGGCGGGGCTTGAGGACCACGGTCGCCAGCGGAGGCAGCGTCACCGCTACGGAGTGGTTGCGGCCGTGGTGGGGCTCGGCCCGGGCGACCAGGGCGCCAGAGTTGCCGAGGTTGCCGCCGCCGTACCAGGCCGAGTCGCTGTTGAAGACCTCATCGTAATCGCCGCCGTGGGGCACCCCCAGCTGGTAGCCGTGGCGGGGCACCGGAGTGAAGTTGCAGCAGACGATCAGGAAGTCTTCCGGGTCGCGGGCCCGGCGGATGAACACCAGCACGCTGTCCTGCCAGTTGTGGCAGTCGATCCACTCGAAGCCGGCACCGTCGAAGTCGAGCTCGTACAGGGCCGGCTCGCGGCGCACGAGGTCGTTCAGGTCGGCCACCGTCCGCGACAGACCGCGATGGCTCTCCCACTCCAGCAGGTGCCACTGCAGGCTCTCGTCGAAGTTCCACTCGGTCCACTGTCCGAACTCGCCCCCCATGAAGAGCAGCTTCTTGCCGGGGTGGCACCACATGTAGGCGTAGAGCAGCCGTAGGTTCGCGAATTTCTGCCACAGGTCGCCCGGCATCTGGCCGAGCAGCGAGCCCTTGCCGTGGACGACCTCGTCGTGGGAGAGGGGCAGCACGAAGTTCTCGTGGAAGGCGTAGATCAGGCTGAAGGTGAGCTCGTCGTGATGATACTTGCGGTGGATGGGATCGTGCCGCATGTACCGCAGCGTGTCGTTCATCCAGCCCATGTTCCACTTGAGGCTGAACCCGAGGCCGCCCACGTAGGTGGGCCGGGAGACGGCCGCCCAGGAGGTCGATTCCTCGGCGATCGTGAGGGTGCCGGGGAAGTGCGTGTGGGCCTGGATGTTGAAGGTCTTGAGAAACTCGATCGCTTCGAGGTTTTCGCGGCCGCCGAAGCAGTTCGGCTCCCACTCGCCATCCTTGCGGCTGTAGTCGAGGTAGAGCATCGAGGCCACGGCGTCCACCCGCAGCCCGTCCACGTGGTAGCGGTCAAGCCAGAACAGGGCCGAGGAGACGAGGTAGTTGGCCACCTCGTGGCGGCCGTAGTTGAAGATCAGCGTGCCCCAGTCGGGGTGCTCGCCCTTGCGGGGGTCTTCGTGTTCGTAGATCGCGGTGCCATCGAACCGCCGCAGCCCGTGGCCGTCGCGGGGGAAGTGCGCCGGCACCCAGTCGATGATCACCCCCACGCCCGCCCGGTGGAGGGCGTCGATCAGCGACATCAGTGCCTGGGGCGGGCCGAACCGGCTGGTGGCGGCGAACAGGCCGATCGTCTGGTAGCCCCAGCTCGCCGAGAGCGGATGCTCGGTGGGGGGCAGGAACTCGACGTGGGTGAAGCCCATCTCGACGGCGTAGGGCACGAGCTCCCGCTCGAGGTCGGCATAGGAGAGCCAGCGGTGGGGATCGTCACCCGGCCGCCGCCAACTGCCGAGGTGGACCTCGTAGACGTTGAGCGGTGCGTCGAGACCGTTCTTCGCGGCCCGGGTCGCCATCCAGTCGCCATCCTGCCAGGCGTACGTGGTGAGGTCGGTGACGACCGAGGCCGTCCGCGGCGGCACCTCGGCCCCGAAGCCGTAGGGGTCGGCCCGGTCACTGGTCGAGCCAGCGGCGTGGATGCGGTACTTGTAGAGCGTGCCGGCCGTGAGCCCCGGCACGAACAACTCCCAGATGCCCGAGGGGATTCGCTTGTGCAGTCGGTGGGCGGAGCCGTCCCAGCCGTTGAAGTTGCCGACCACCTCGACGAGGTCGGCGTTTGGCGCCCAGACGGCGAAGTTCACGCCCGCGACGCCGTGGTTGGTCTCGAGTTGGGCTCCGAGCTTCTCGTAGCTCTTCCAGTGCCGGCCCTCGCCCAAGAGGTGAAGGTCGTAGTCGGTGAGCATGGCGGACCAAACCGGGGCCGGACGGGCGCGAGACCGTACAATCGTGCCACACAGCAGGGCTTCACGCGACGACGCACGGGATTTCCGGTGGGAAAAAAACTGTCGGATATGACGATTGGAGGGCCGACGGGGTGTGTGTGCCGGGCCATGCAGGGATGGACACTCGCGCGCGACGCGTCGGGGCTGCCTGTGCCATCTCGCCGGACGCTCCCTTCGCGACCAATCCGCCTGCGGCGGATCGGTGCCCGCCTGCCCTCCGGTCGCTCGGAGGAAACCTCGCTTCGCAATCCTTGCTGCGCTCGGTTTCCTACGC
>CAMCPF010000086.1 GCA_945876515.1 Candidatus Kuenenia stuttgartensis | reverse complement strand
AGAGCCGGATCACGGCCTGGGAGCAGCGCGAGGATGTTTCGCATGCCTGTGCCGAAGGGCTGGTAGTACGACCCGCCGTCGCCGGCGGGCTCGAACCCGAGCGACTCGATCTGCTCGACGATATAGGCCGCCGCCGCCCGCCCGCCGCGGCTGCCCCCCTCGCGGCCTTCGAGCGCGTCGTCGGCGAGGGCAGCGACGTGGCGGGAGGCATCTTCCGCGGTGATGCTCGTGACCGAGGCGGGCAGCAGTTCGGCCGCGGCCGACGCGGCACCGTCGAGCAGGCCGGTCGGGAGGCCGAGGCCGAACCACAGGCAGGTGACCGCGTACCCGGCCGACGATCCGACGTGGCGGGTATTCCTGACGCGGGGCACGTCCGCCTCCTTGCGGTACGGGAACTGGGCGTCCAGAATACCCGCACACAAGGAGAGGTGGCAGAGTGGTCGAATGCGCGTCTTTGCTAAAGACGTGACCGGTCAAAAGCTGGTCCACGGGTTCGAATCCCGTCCTCTCCGCTGAAGGTGGCTCGGCCGCTCGGCCTCACGGGCGACCGAGCCGCTTGCGGATCCGCATCACCGTGCGGGCGGAATACTCCTCGTCCTTGCTCAGTTCGAGGGCCGCGGCCTCCGGCCAAAGCGAGCGGGCAGAATCGCCCGCCTGGTCGATCGCGACGAGCGCCTGCTGGCGGACATCGCGATCGTTTGAGTTCATCGCACGGGCCAACGCATCAAGGGCCGGCCGACGCCCGGCGGCGCCGAGTTTCAGGAGCCACCACGCCGCCGCGGTTCGCACCACGGGATCCGAGTCGCTGAGGGCTGATTGCAGGCTGGCGGCAGCATCCGGCGCGGCGGCCGCACCGGGACGGGCCGCTCCCCACCCGATCCCATGCACGGCCCAGAACCGCACCGCCGGGTCGTTCGAGGCAAGCCGCTCGCCCCAGGGGGCGGCCGCCGGCTGATCGGCGACGTCCCAGGCGGCGGCCAGGATCGCGTCGTAGCGGGCCGTTGCGGCCGCTTCGCCTGACTCGCCGGGGTGGAAGATGGCCCATTCGCTGCCGGCCCGGCCGCCCTCACGGCGCAGGAGCGGCTCCGGCAGGATGCCGGTGTCGCGGGTGGTGCGCATCCAGCCGCGCAGCGTCTCGCGGAGCCGGGCCAAATCCCCGGCGTGTGCCGCGTCGCCGGCGAGGTCACGGAGTTCCTCCGGGTCGGCCACGGCATCGTGGAGTTCCTCGGCCGGCCGGTTCGGGCGGGCGAACCAATCGGCGCCAGGCGGCAGGCCTCCGGCGGCCCGGACCCGCCGCAGTTCTCCAGTAATCGCCACGCCGGAGGCGTAGTCGGGCAGGTCGTCGCCTTCGAGCCAGGGGAGGAAGTTTCGCAGGTAACGGAAGCGGCCGTCGCGGACGCTGCGACCGAAGCCGGGCGCCGCATCCATCCGGTCGGCGACGCCGATCACGTGCTCCCGCGCCGCCGCATGGGGCCCCAGGAAGCTCCGGCCTTCCATCCACGGGGGCGCTTCCAGGCCCGCCAGGTCGAGCATCGTGGGGCCCAGATCCATCAGGCTCACGAGATTGGCCGTCGTGCCGAGGGGCGGGCCGCCGCCCGGCAGCCGGGCCCGGGCGCGGAACTGTTCGGGCACCGCCACGAGCAAGGGTACGCGAAGGCCGTGCTCGGTGAGAAACCGCTTCCCGTGCGGGATGCCTTCCCCGTGATCGCCCCAGAAGACCACGATGGTTGAATCGGCGAGGCCGTCGGCGGCGAGTTCATCGAGGATCCGGGCCACGTCGCGATCGAGCGCGGCGGTGAGGTCGAGCCGCTGGGCCAGCGCCTCGCGGATGACCGGCGTATCCGGGTAGAAGCCCGGCACGACGACCCTGGCAGGGTCGGCCCGCAGGCTGTCTGGCAGCGACTGCCGGACCTTCCGCGGCGTGTCGCCGAACAGGCCGCTCTCGTGCGTCACGCCGAGGTTGAAGACGGCGAAGAAGGGCCGGCTGGGGTCGGGCCGATTCCGCCAATGGGCCTTGCGGCTCGAGTCGTCCCAGCCGGCGTCGAACCGCGGCGCGAGGTTGTAGTCGGTCTTGGAGTTGTTGGTGCAGTAGTAGCCGGCCTCCCGCAGGAGCTTCGGGAAGCCGACAATGAACGGCGGCGGCGTCGCCCGGCAGCGCATCGGCAGGCTGCCGAGCGTGGTCGGCATCATCGCAGTGATGATCGCGCTGCGGGATGGTGCGCAGACCGGCGCGGCCGAGAAGGTAGCGTCGAACCGGAGGCCGGCGGCGGCGAGCGCGTCGATTCTGGGCGTCCGCGCCGGGCCGCCGTAGCAGCCGCAGGTGGAGGCGGAGAGATCTTCGGCCGAGATCCAGAGCATGTTGGGTCGGTCGGCCGCGGTGGCCGACGGGGAGCAGGCGGCCGCCGCCACGATGGCGAGGAGCGCCGAAGTCAGGAGTCGCATGGGTTGCCCTCCAGTGTGATGAGGGAGAATCCGTCGAACGGGGTCAGCGGGCTGCGGCGGCCAGCGGGGCGAGCCGCGAGGCCGCAAGCGTGAGCACGATCCCGGTGAGCGAGATCACGGTCAGCAGCGGGGTCCAGGTGCGGAGCGTCTCCCGCTCGCTGAAGCCCGCCAGGCGGCTGACCACCCAGAAGCCGCTGTCGTTCATCCAGGAGAACCCGGTGGCCCCGAAGCCGATCGCAAGGAACAGGTAGAGCGGGTGGCACTCGAGCGCCGGCAGCAGCCCTGCGCAGACCGCCGACGCGGTCTGCATCGCGACCGTGGCCGAGCCCTGGGCGATCCGGAATACGACGGCCACCGCGTAGCCCAGGAGGACGATGTCGATCCCCTGGTTGGCGGCCACCCAGCCCTCGATCGCCCGCTTCACGCCGGCCTGCTCGAGCATGAACCCG
Organism: Candidatus Kuenenia stuttgartensis; assembly: GCA_945876515.1. Taxonomy (GTDB): domain Bacteria; phylum Planctomycetota; class Planctomycetia; order Pirellulales; family UBA1268; genus QWPN01. The sequence goes on along the minus strand of CAMCPF010000086.1, from coordinate 6,390 downwards.
AAGGCCCCGCCCGCGGCTGTGATCAGGATGATCACGCCGGCCGTCTCGAGCGGCGGCCCCGTCATCCGGCTCACTTCCGCGGCCGAGAGCCGCCGCTGGCGGGCCAGGAGGGCGAGCGCGAGCCCGGCCCCGACGATCAGGGCCACGTTCTTGTTGCCCACGAACTCCAGCCAGCCGGCCAGGCTCCGAAACCGCTCCAGGCCACCGCTGGCGGCAATCGCCCCCGCGGCCCAGCCGGTGGCGTCCCGGGCCGCCCCCTGGCGGACCACGTCAACGACCGAGGCTGCGCTGATCAAGAGGATCGGGACCACGATCGGCAGCAGCGAGGCCGTGAGCGAGGGGAGTTGCGACTCGGGGCGGTCCATGATCGAGCGGGCGTCGGCGAGCGAGACGCTGCCGGTGTCCCGCACGGGAATCGGCGTGGCCCGATCGAGCATCCGGCAGGCCACCCAGCCGGCCAGGACGGGGACGATTCCCGCCACGATCCCGACCCAGATCGACAGGCCGACGTCGATGCCAAGATTCTCGGCCATGAAGGTCGGCCCCGGGTGCGGGATCGTCAGGGCGTGGGTGACCGTGCCGCCGGCGCAGATCGCCAGCACGTAGAGCGTGAAGTGGCCGCCGGTCCGCAGGGCGAGCGCCACCGCCACCGGCACCATCAGCATGAACATGCTGTCGAAGAAGATCGGGATCGAGAGGATGTAGGTGGCGATCACGATCGCCAGCGCGATGCCGGCCGGCCCGGTGCCGCAGACGGCCAAGAAGCGACGGACCACCTTGTCGGCCGCCCCGCTCTCGGTCAGGGCCATGCCGATGATCGTGGCCATGCCGATCACGATCGCCACGCCACCCGCGGTGCGGCCGAAGCCCTCCGCCGTCAGCTCCACGGCCCGCACGAGCTGGCCCTTGTCGGGCCGCTTGGCGTCGGGCGGGAGCCCTTCGGCGAGCCCGCCGGCCAGGAGCGCCGCGGCCAGCAGGGCCACGAAGGGGTGGAGCCGGAGCACCACCACGCCCAGGATCACCGCGGCCACCGCGGCGGCGAGCACCACGAATGGCCAGGTGTCAACCGCGGCGGCGGCAAGGAGTGTCCCCGGCATGGCCGGTGTTCTAGGCCGGTCACCCCCGGGTTGCAAGCGACCCCGGTGCCGGGCCGCGGGCCGTCAGCGGTTGACGTGCACCACCTTCGCCGGCGGGAAGCCGTTGAAGTGGGTGGAGCTCGCCGCGGAGTAGGCCCCGATGTTCTCGCTGTAGAGGTACTCGCCGATCTCGAGGTCGGGCAGCTGCTCGGCCAGGCTGATCGTGTCGAGGGCGTCGCAGGTCGGCCCAAACACGGCGCAGATCTGCGGGGTGCCCCGCTTGAAGCTCTGCAAGTGGTAGGTGCAGTGGTCGAAGATCACGCCCGAGAACGTGTGGTAGACGCCGTCATCGATGTAGTACGACTGCTTCCCGTTGCGGTTGGCCTTGCCGATGATCTTGGAGACGGCCGTGCCGGCCGAAGCCACCAGGAACCGCCCCGGTTCGGCCAGGATCTCGATCGACTTGGGAAACAGCCGGTCGATCTCGTGGTTGATCTTCTTGGCGAGCGTGGCGAACTTGGGCACGCTGGAATCGTAAGCGGCCGGAAAGCCACCGCCGATGTCGAGCAGTTTGAGGTCGAAGCCCCGCAGTTTTGCCTCGTTGAAGATGCCGGCGCAGAGGTGGAGCGATTGCACGTAGTTCTCGGGATTGGTGCACTGGCTGCCCACGTGAAACGAGAGCCCCTCCACCACGAGGCCGTGGTCGTGGCCGCACTCGATCAGGTCCACCGCCTCGCCGGGCAGGGCCCCGAACTTGCTCGACAGCTCGACCATCGAGCCGGTGTTGGGCACCTGGAGCCGGAGGCAGAGTCCCGCGTGGGGGGCGTGCTTGGCGATCTTCTTCACCTCCTCGACGTTGTCGTAGGTCACCAGCGGCCGGTACGGGTCGAGCTCGTGGAGGGTCTCGATCGGCTTGATCGGGTTGGCGTAGATCACCTTGTCCCAGATGAAGTCCTGCCGGGCCTTGGCCGGGAGTTTCTTGATGAACTGGTAGACCGTGCGGAACTCCTGGATGCTGGCCACGTCGAAGCTGCCGCCGAGCTCGTAGAAGGTCTGCACGATCGCCGGGTCGCTGTTGACCTTGACGGCGTAGTAGGCCTGCACCCGGGGAAAGTGCTTCTTGAAGGTGGCGTAGTTCTTCCGCAGCTCGGCGTGGTCCACGATGAACAGCGGCGTACCGTGCTTCTTGGCGAGATCGAGGAGGGCTTTTTGATTCATCGAGTTTTCCCTGATTCCAATCTTCCGTATCAGTACCGATGTTCCCGCGATCAACGGCCGCAGGTCCGTTGGATCGCGGCAGGAAAGGCACCGCGACACCCACGACCAAGACGCCTAATCCCCGTCAGTCAGGAGGAAATTCTTGAACTGCCACGGGTCGGCCGGGTCGATGGCCGGCCGGTTGAAGCCGTGGAAAGCGTTGGAATAGTACTTGAGCGGAGTCCAGTCGCTTTGCACCGAGATAAACTTGCCCAGATAGGGTTTGGCGATCCCCAGCACGTAGTCGTGGGGCAGGTCGTCGGGCAGTTTCACCCCCTCGGCCGGATTCTCGATCATCCACATCGTGGCCGCCGTGACCGAAATCGCCACCTGCATCGTGGTGGCGTTCTGGTGGGGCACCAGCCGCCGCGCCTCCTCGATCGAGAGCGATGTGCCGCACCACCAGGAGTCGAGCGGGTGCCCCATTAAGAGGGCCCCGAGCGTGTCGGAGCCGCTGGTGATCTCGTCGGTCATGATCCGCTGCCGAGACTGGAGCTGGTAGTTGTTGCCCCGGAGCTCCCAGAGGCTGGCGATCGCGGCGTCGCAGGGGCAGTAGGCGTAGTGGCACGTGGGTCGGTAGATCGTCTGGCCCGCGGCGTCGCGGACGGAAAGCTTCTCGGAGATGCTGAAGGCCTCGCCGTGGCGGACAACCATCCCGATGATCGTCGAGTCGGGCACCCAAGAGACGACCTGGGTGTTGATGCCCATCCGGGCCAGGCAGATTTGGCTTCGCGGCCCGTCGGTATGTTCGTAGGCGAAGGGGGGCAGGGTCTTCTCGTGGGTGCCCCAGCCCATCTCGGCCGTGGTCGTGCCCTCCTCGCGAAAGCCCTCCACGCTCCAGGTGTTGACGAACTCGTCGACCTCCTTGGGGCGGTCGGAGATCTGCGTGTCTCTCTCGCTGCAGTGGATCACCTTCACGCCCAACGCGTGGGCCAGGTGGTTGAAGGCCTGCGAATTCGCATGCTCGGCGATCTGCTCGGCCTCCTCGCCGGCGAACTTCCGCTCCTCGAGGCAGACCTTGGCAATGTCGAGCAGCGCGTGCTTCGTGAAGTGGCTGATCAGCCCCGGGTTGGCCCCGTGCTCGAGCACGGCCGTGGGGCCGGGGGAGTCCCAGCCGGCGACCAGCCGGCGGAGGTTCATCTGCCGCCAATAGAGGGTCATCTTCGTGGGATGGGCGCCCTGGGAGTTTTGATAGGGATCCCAGAGCTCGACCGACGTGTTGAGGTACAGCACGCCGTGGTCGTGGCACCACTGCAAGATCTCGTCGCACTCGATGTTCCAGGCCAGGTCGATCAGGATGTCGCCGGCCGACACGTGGCGGGAGAGGAGTTCCCCCAGGTTGTCGGGAGCGACCCGGGCCCTGACGAAGTTCACCCCCTTCTCGATCCAGGGGCGGATCGCGTCCTCGTCTGGCTCGAACTCCAAGATCGTGATGTTCTCGAGCGGAATCTTCACGTGCTTGAGCAGGACCGGCAGCGTGCACCGGGCCACGAAACCAAAACCGACGAACAGGATGCGCTTGGAGAAGGTAAGCATTTCGATCAGGGGGTTCCTCTGGCTGGGGACGAGGCAAAGGTGCCGACGCCCCAATACGCATGAATGGCCGGAATGGTTCGGCCCGCGGCCGAAGGCGGCGGCAGTATATCGGGAATCACGCCCCCGGGCGGCTGTCGCCGCCTGGAGTCTGCGACCCGTGTACACTACGGTTTCCGCGCCCCCACCGGGGCCGACGGGGCGTAGCGCAGTCTGGCTAGCGCGCCTGGTTTGGGACCAGGAGGTCGAGAGTTCGAATCTCTCCGCCCCGATTCGTCAGGGCTACTCGCAGACGTGGTTCAGCAGCCGCTGGAACTCGTCGAGGCTGGCGAAAGGGATCACGATCCGGCCGGCCCCCCGGCTGTTGGCGTGCACCACCACCTTGACCCCGAGCGCCCGGCGGAGCTGGGCCTCGACCGCAGCCACTTGGCCTGGCCGTCGAGCGGCCGGGCGGCCCGGCTTCCGCTTCGGCGCGGCCTGCTCTCCCGCACCGGCGGGTTCCAGGTCAGCGTCGGCGTCCTCGGCCTCGTCGCGGCGGAGCAGCTCTTGGATCTCGGTCTCGACCGCCCGTACCGAAAGGCCCTCGGCAGCCACCCGGTCCGCGAGCCGGATCTGTTCCGCCTCGTCGCCCAAGGGCAATAGTGCGCGGGCGTGGCCCATCGAGAGCTTGCCCTCGCGGAGCTTCCGCTGCACTGCCTCAGGCAGCTCCAGCAGCCGAATCAGGTTGGCAACGTGGGAGCGGTCGATCGAGAGCCGCTTGGCCAGTTCCTCCTGGGTGCAGCCCCACGTGGCCAGGTACTGCTTGAAGCTTGCCGCTTTCTCGAGCGCGTCGAGGTCACGGCGCTGGAGGTTCTCGACGATGGCGATCTCGGCCATCTGCCGGTCATCCACCTCGAGCACCCGGGCCGGCACCCGCTCCCAGCCCAGCTTCCGGGCGGCGGCGAGCCGGCGCTGGCCGGCGATCAACTGATAGCGGTCGCCCCGCGCCCGAACCACGATCGGCTGCACGAGGCCGTGCTCGCGGAGGCTGTCGGCCAGCTCGGCCAGGTCGGCGTCGCCGAGCACCGTCCGCGGCTGCCAGGGGTTGGGGTCGACGAGCGTCACGGCCAGGTCGTTCGCGGGCAGCGACGCGGCCGCTTCCTCCACCTCCTCGGCGGCGTGGAGGATGAGCCGGGCGGCGCCCGAGCCGAGGCCGGTGCCGGCGGGACGGGCAGCGACGGCGGCGGAGCCTTCCATCACCGGCGCGGTCGCGGCCGACTCGATGCCGGCCCGGCCCAGCAGGGCTTCCAGTCCACGTCCCAGGCGGCGTTCCTTACTCACAGTCGCGTACCTCCATCACGAGTTCCGTGTAGGCCCGCGCTCCCGGCGAGCGCGGCGCGTAGTCCAAGACACTCTGGGCGTGGCTGGGGGCCTCGGAGACGGCCACGTCCCGTGGCACGACCGTCTCGAAGACGATCTCGCCGAAGAAGTCCCGCACCTCGGCCTCCACCTCGGCGGTGAGTTCAAGCGAGGCGTCGTGCATCGTGAGCACGATCCCGCTGAACGACAGCCGCCCCGGCCGCTCCTGCATCACCTCGCGAATCACCTCGATCATCTGGGTGAGCCCCTCGAGAGCGAAGTATTCACACTGGATCGGCATCAGGATCTCGGTGCTGCCGGCCAGGGCCGCGCGGGTCAGTTCGCCGGCCGAGGGTGGGCAGTCGATCAGGCAGTAGTCCCAGGCGGCGAGCCCTCTCGCCAGATGTCCTTCGAGCACGGCCGATCCCTGGCGGGCCGCGGCGGCGATCCGTTCCACGTCGCGGACGCTCCGGCTGCCAGGCAGTACGAACAGGTTGCCGAGCGACGTCTCGACGAGCGACTCGTGGAGCGGCGTCTCTGAGACCAGCGGGTGGACGGCGGCTGGCGCCACGCCGAACCCGGTGGTGGCGTTGCACTGGGGATCCAGATCGACGAGCAGCGTCCGCAGGCCCGCGTGGGCGAGGCCGGCGGCGACGTTGCAGGCGGTGGTCGTCTTGCCGACGCCACCCTTCTGGTTGGCCACGCAGAGAATCCTTCCCACGCGCAGAATCCTTCCCGTCGTTCACTCGCGCACAACTGGTGCTTTCCGTGTATCGGCCACGTCGGGCACGACCGATACGTCGCGCCCGCCGCCGCGCCATGAACGCCCTGGCGCTCAAGGTCGCCGTGACGGTTCCACGTGAAACCGCCCACTCGCCCTAGCCTCGCCAGCCTTCGCACCCCGCCGGGTTTCACGTGGAACCGGCCGGGTGGCCCTAGAGGCCATCGACCATGCCAGAAGATCGGCGCGCAGCCTGTTTCACGGGAAACAGCCATGCGGGCCGTGGGCGACGCAGGATCGTGGTCGCCGGCTCATGGCGATCACCGAAGGCAACCTCCTGCGAGGCTCGGGGTCGCCCGTGCCATCTCGCCGGACGCTCCCTCAGGGCATCGTGCCCTTCAGTCGCTCGGAGGAACCCTCGCTTTCGCCCTCCGGGCTGCGCTCGGTTTCCTACGCCGCTCGATT
>CAMCPF010000085.1 GCA_945876515.1 Candidatus Kuenenia stuttgartensis | reverse complement strand
GAGCGTCCGGCGAGATGGCACGGGCCACCCCGAGCCCGCGTGAATCGGCCCGCATCGACGAATGGCTTTGCTCGTGTATGGCGGGCCGAGTTATCATCACGACACCCGTTCCCCGCTCGCCGCCGCTCGATCCGCACGCATGGCCCTCTTTCTGCTCCGCGCGATCTTCATTCTCGTCTCGGCGGGGATCGCCGTCTTGATCATCAACGACTCGGCCCTGCGGTCCACGCCGACCTGGGTGCCGTGGGGCATCCTGGCCGGAATGATCGCGCTGCCACTGACGGTGATCGGCATCGACGGGGCAATCCGGCGCAAGGACCTCACGATCATCACGGCCGTCTACTTCGGGCTCCTGATCGGCGTGTTCCTCACCTACATCACGATGCTCACCCTGACGCCGGTGCTGCCGCTCAACAAGTCCGACCCCGTCTGGGCGTGGCTCCCCCTGATCATAGGGTGCGTGCTCTGCTACCTGAGCACGAGCCTGCTGCTGCAGACGCGGAACGATTTCCGATTCCTGATCCCGTTCGTCGAGTTCGCCCGTGACGTCCGCGGCCTCCGGCCGAACGTCCTCGATACCACGGCGATCGTGGACGGCCGGGTGGCCGAACTCGCCGAGGCCGGCATCTTCGAGAGCCGCTTCGTAGTGCCCGCCTTCGTGCTCGACGACCTCCAAGCGGCGGCGGACTCCCAGGACCGCACCCGCCGGATCCGCGGCCGCCGCGGGCTCGACGTCCTCAACCGGATGCGGGCCAACAAGTCGGTGGACATCGACGTGATCAGCCCGCGGGACGAGCAGGCCGACGAGGCCACGCTCGAGTCGCGGGTGGTGGCGATGGCGCGGCAGCTCGAGGGTCGCGTTGTCACGATCGATCCCAGCGTGGTCAAGCTCGCGGGGGTGCGGAGCGTGCCGGTGATCAACGTCAACGACGTGGCGATGGCGCTCAAGCCCAGCTTCGTGCCCGGCGACGCCCTCGCCGTGCGGCTGGTGAAGCCAGGCGAGGAGCCCGATCAGGGCGTGGGCTACCTCGACGACGGCACGATGGTGGTGGTGGAGAACGGCCGCGGCCAGATCGGCCAGACGGTGCACGTGCATGTCACGAGCACGCTGCAGACCTCGGCCGGCCGGCTCGTGTTCGCCAAGCCCGCCAGCGCTGCTTAGCAGACTGTGGAACCAGTCTGCCGCCGCAGGATCGGCGATCGCCGACCATGGCAAACCTCGGCTTTGCCATCGGTCGGCCAAGTGGAACAAGGCCATGGATGGCTTGTTCCACGGACAGCAAGAGTCACTTCGGCAAGCAGTTGAGCGAGTACCAGCCGGTGTCGTGGAGCAGCGGCAGGCCGGCCGCGACGCCCTGGCTCTCCGCCGAGCGGACGCCCGCCGCCTTGATCTCGTGCACGACGCACGGCCGCAGGCCGCCCACGGTGAGCCTGACACGGCGGCCGTCGGCAGACACCTCCGCTCGCTCGACCGGGCAGGTCTCGAGATCCACCTCGGGGCTACCGTAGGCCGACTGGTAGATGTGCGTGAACGAGCGGATCGCATAGGTGGCCGGGTCGCCGGCGGCGGCCCTGTCAGCCGGGGCGGTGAACTCGAGTTCGAAGCCGCCAGACACCGCGCGGATCGCGAGGATCTCGAAGGGGCTGCGGCCGGTCCACGCCAGCCGCTCGAGCGCGTAGTCGCCGGCCCCACGTGAGCCCCAGCCGCGGTTGGTCCCGCCGACGAACAGCGACCCATCGGGGGCGAACTGGAGCGCAAGCGACCCGCTCTTCAGCCCCTCGCGAAACCGGAAGCAGGCACCCTGGAGCACGCCATCGACCTCCTCCAGGAAGCACCGCATCACCATCGAGTGCGACTGGTCGGCCACAAACACTTGGCCTGCGAACGGCCCGAATTTCCCGCCGCTCGTGTCCGCGGCCACGCCCGCCGCGCTCTTGCCCATTGCGTCGTAGGGAAACACGATCGCCGGCGGCCGCAGCCGCGGGATCTTCGCCACCTCGGCCGCCATCCGGCTGCCGCTCGTCGGCTCCGCCGGCTTCTCCAGCCCCGGGGCCCGGTCGTACCAGGCGAAGCCGCCCGGATGCCCGACGAAGTCGCCAGGCACGAGGTGCTTGAGCGAGCAGGCGCCGTTCCAGGGGCCCTGGTTGTCGGTGTAGAGCACCCGGCCCGCGGCATCGAAACCGATCCCGCCGGGCGAGCGGATGCCCGAGGTGGTGGCCACGGTCTTGCCGTCGGGCGTGACCCGCATCGCCCAGCCGCGAAAGGGAACCTTGCTGTCGAAGCTGCCCGTCAGGCAGAGCACGACCCAGATGTTGCCCTCGCGATCGAACTTCGACCCGAACGCATACTCGTGGTAGTCGCCCGACACGCCCCAGCCGTCGGCCACCGTCTCGAAGGTGTCAGCCTCACCATCGCCGTCGGCATCCTTGAGGCGACTCACCTCGGGCCGCTGCGTCACGTAGAGCCAGCCGTCCTTCCAGGCCAGGCCGAGCACCTCGTGGAGCCCATGGGCAAACCGCGTCCAGGCCGGCTTGGGGCCGGAAGGGTCGGAGACCATCCAGATCTCGCCCCGCCGCGAGGCCACGGCCAGCCTGCCGTCGGGCAGCCACTCGAGGCCGCCCACCTCGAGAAACGCGTCCTCGGGAATCGCGAGCGTCGTGACGGCGTAGAAGTCGGCCTCCGTGGGCGTGGGCTCCGCGGCGCGGACCGCCCCAACACGGACCGCCCCAAACAGCCCGGTGAGGACTGCCGCCGCGACGACCACCGTGATGTTCCTCGTCAAGTTCACCATGCCAGTTCCTCCACGATCTCGGCCGTGCCATCGGCCCGCCACACGATCGGATACCTCAGCTCGGTGCGGTCCTCGACCTCGTGCCGCACGGGCTCGCCGCCGCCGGCGACCCGCACGCGCCACGCGTCGTCCACCCGGGACCAGCCCTCGCCTGCATCAGCGAGTCTGCCGGCCGCAGCGCGGAAGGTCGTGGTGCCCTGCGACGGCCGTCCGCTCAGACGGAGCGTGCGCCGCAGCATCCGCGTCTTGCCGACCTGGGCGGGCTCGAACTTCTCCTCGATCGCGAGGCCGGCGTGCGACCAGCGAAAGGTCGGCCGGCCGGCGGCGTCCAGCGAATAGCCCAGGAACCGCGCCCCACGGGACCGGGGCGGCTCCTTCGGCCACGGGGCGGTCGCGTCGGGAAGGACTTCGACGGCCGCGGCCAAGTCGGCCGTGAACACGCCGTCGCCCAAGGGCGGCTGCCAGCCCTGACCCCGGCCGGTCCAGTGCCGCCCCGCGTCGATGAACTCGCCCCGCCACACGAGCGCGAGCCGGAGAGCCTCGGCGTCCCAGGCGAGGTGCACGCCCTCGGGGTAGCCGACGCCGATCGCCCGCGGGCCCGCGCCCTCGATGAAGTTGCGATAGATGATCGGCCGGTCGGCGGGCACAAGCTCGATCATGTTCCGCCCCACGCCGACGGGCGGCCGCGGCTGGGGCGAGCTGACGTAGCGCCAGACGGCCTCGATCTGCCCGGCGGCCGTACCGTCCAGAACGTCCGGATAGAAGGTCTTGCCGTCGGGCCAGGCAGCGGGCATCCGGGTACCCGGGCGAAACGCCTGCGGATTGGCCGTGTAGGCCAGGAACCACTCATGCCGGAGCCGCACCGGCATCCGCGTCATGTCGATGAGGCCGAGGCTCTGCCCCTTGTCGCCGGCGAACGAGTGGCACTTGATGCAGCCGAGCGCCTTTGAGCCCACCAGATGCCGGCCCTGATCCACGATCTCTCGCTGGTCGTGGCCGGCAAGCTCAGGCACGGGGCAACTGACGGCGGGATCAGCCGCCAGCGCCGCCGCCAGCGGGTCGGCCACCGCCGCGGTCCACTTGGGCATCCGCGTCGGCATGGTCGCCGTGCGGTCGCGGCCGCCTTCGAGGAGGACCGCGCGGAGAAACTCGGGCCGCAGCTTGGCTCCCGTCCCGGTGAGCGTGGGCGGACGACGGCCCTCGTCGCCGAGTTCGGCCTGGGTGGCGGCGAAGAGCGCGTCGCGGGCCGCCTCGACGAGCACCGGTTCTCCATCTTCATCCTTCGTGCCGGCAGGTGGCAGCACGCCTCCCTTGCCGTCGCGGTCGTGGCATGAGTAGCAGTTGCTCGCGGCGAGGGAGCGATCGATCGCTCGGTCGCGGGCCGGGGCAGCGGCGGCCGGCGGCGACCCCAGCCACCGCAGCGCCGCCGTGAGGCTGGCCCGCTGGGCGACGTCGAGGCCGTAGGCCGCCGCCGTCGCGGGGGGCCGTTCGGCCAGGCAGCCCGCATCGAGCGACGCGAGATCGGCGAGCGGCTTCGCCGTCAGCGTGGTGGCAACGACCGGCGGCACACCGCCGCCCACTTCGCGGTGACAGTTCACGCAGCCCATAGCAGCGAACGCCGCCCGCCCTTCCACAACGAGCGCCGGCTCGACCGTGAACACCGGCGCCGACGACGCGGCATCGTTCGCCGTCACCGCCGGCTTGCCATCGGCCCGGGGCGTCACATAGGCCAGCACCGACGTCTGCGGCCCACCCGGGGGCACGACGTCGATCGCCAGCGACTCCTCGCCGTGGGCCTCGAAGAAGGCGACGCGGATCGGGTGAGCTCCCGCCGTCAGTTCGACCGTGCCTTGGGCCTCGCTGTGGCCGTGGATGCCGTCGTGGTCCACCACGGTCTCCGCGCCGATCGTGAGGCGGCTGCCGTCGTCGCTGCCGAGGTGGAAGCCGTAGCGTCCGGCCCGCGGCGCATGAAAGAAGCCCGTGAGTTCCACGACGATCTCCTCACGAGCCCCGGCCAGCGCGAACACGTCGAGCCCCGTCACGGGCCCCGACGTTGTGGGCGGACCGAGCGTCGCGGGGTCGGGCAGGCGATCGACGAGCTTCCGCCAGGCCCGCCCTTCGAAGGCGACGACCTTGTCGTAGCGGCCGGTCGCACCGGGAAGCGGCCCCACCAGCGCGGCCACGACGTGCCGCCGCTCGTCGTCGGAGAGCGGCAGGGCCGGCATCCGTCCCGCGGGCCGGATCACCGTGGGGTCCTTGAGGAACGAATCGAGCTCCGCCGGCGACCATTTTTTGGCGAGGTCGCCAAGTGGCCGATGGTCTGCGAGCGGCGTCGCACCCTCCCGCCGTGAGCCATGGCAGGCCGCGCAGCCGCTGCGCTCGTAGATGTCGGCCCCGGCGCCGACCTTCGCCTTCTCCGATCCGGGAAAGCCTCCGGCGACGAAGGGGCCGGTCGAGGCGAGGTAGTGGACGAGCGCCGTCACGGTGCGGCTGCGGCGGTCAGCCGGCAGGCCGGCGAGCAGGTCGGGCATCGTGGTGCCCGGATGCACGGCCTGCGGGTCCGCGAGGTAGGCGGCGAGCCAGGCGGGATCGAGCCTCCTGCCCACGGCGTCGAGCACGGGAGCCTGCTTCGGCGCGAGGTGCGTGAGCGACGGCCCGGCCGCGGCGTGGCAGTTCACGCAGCCGAACTCTCCGAGCAGAAGCAGCCCCGCCTCGATCCGTCCGGCTTCGTCGGCCGCATGCCGGCCGAACCGCTCGTAGCCGGCCACGATCGGCGCGGCCTGCGAACCACCTGCCGAGAGCGAGAGAACCGCCACCACGACGAAGACGCTTTGACGCATGCCTTGGCTTCCGGAAACCTGGCGGGACCAGGAGCGTATGGTACCTTCGCCAAGCCTAGGGCCGCGATCATGCCGTGGCCGCCACGTCGCCGAGGGGATCGCCCGTGTTTCGACCGCTTTCGTGGATCGCCTGCCTCGCGGTCGCAGCCTGGGGGGCCGCCGCCACCGCCGCCCCGCCCAACGTGCTCTTCATCCTCTGCGACGACCTGCGGCCCGACGCCCTGGGCTGCTACGGCTCGCCCCACGTGAAGACGCCGCGGATCGACTCACTCGCCGCGGACGGTGTGCGGTTCGCCAACGCCTTCTGCACCACCTCGCTCTGCTCGCCCAGCCGGGCCAGCATCCTGACCGGCCGCTACGCCCACGCCCATGGCGTGCGGAACAACTTCACCGAACTGCCCCCCGGCCTGCCCCACTGGCCGGCCCGGCTCAAGCAGCAGGGATACGCCACGGCCTACATCGGCAAGTGGCACATGGGCGAGGACAACGACGCTCCCCGCCCCGGCTTCGACTGGTTCGTGAGCCACAAGGGCCAGGGCAAGTACTTCGACACCGAATGGAACATCGGCGGCGAACGGCGGGAGGTCGTGCCGGGCTACTACACGACCGTGGTCACCGACTTCTCACTGGACTGGCTGAAGCGGCAGCCGGCCGGCAAGCCCTGGGCCCTCTGCCTCGGCCACAAGGCGCCCCACTCCTTCTACTTTCCCGAGCCGAAGTATGCGCAGGCCTTCGACGGCGTGCGGGTGCCCTACCCCGACAGCGCCTTTCGGCTCGACGAAAAGCCCGACTGGATCAAGCAGCGGCTCTCCACGTGGCACGGCATCTACGGCCCGCTCTTCGAGTGGCGGAAGAAGTTCCCCGACTCCCGGCCCGAGGCGGTCGCCGACTTCGAACGGATGGTGCGGGCCTACTGGGGCACGATCCTCTCCGTGGACGAGAGCACCGGCCGGCTGGTGGACTTCCTCCAAGAAACCGGGCAGTTCGAGAATACGCTCGTCGTGTTCATGGGCGACAACGGGCTCCTGGAGGGTGAGCACGGGATGGTGGACAAGCGGACGATGCACGAGCCGAGCATCCGCGTGCCGCTCGTGGCCCGCGGACCGGGCCTGCCCCAGGGCAAGGTCGTGACCGGGCAGGTGCTCACGGAGGACATCGCGCCGAGCATCCTCGACCTGTGCGGCGCGCCGGCCATCGAGGACATCGTCGGCTGCTCGTGGCGGAAGCTGGCCACTGCGGGCGATCCCGAGTGGCGGACCGAGTGGCTCTACGAATACGACTACGAGAAGCAGTTTCCCTATACGCCCAACATCCGCGGCATCCGCACCGACCGTTGGAAGTTCGTGCGGTATCCACACGGCGACGGTTCGCCCGACCGCCACCTGCCCGAGCTCGACGACCTGGCGAACGATCCCGGCGAACTGATGAATCTCGCGGCCGACCCGGCCCACGCGGCCACGCGGGCCGAGCTCGAGCAGCGGCTCGCCGCCCTGCTCGAACGCCACGGCCTCGGCCCCGGCCACGACCCCATGCCGCTCGACGCGGGCATCAAGACGGAACTGCCCGAGGCGAAGATCCGCTAACGCGTGCGGGTGACGTGGATTGCCGGCTGGTTTGCCAAGGCGTCGCCCCAGGCAGCCACGATGCGGCCCCGCCCCGACGGGGCCTGTCCCCCTTCCCGCACGTCCGCTACCGAGGCACCTCGACCACGAAGATCTGGTTGTGACTGCCGCCGCCGGCCATGACCGTCCGCGCGTAGGCGATCCGGCTGCCGTCGGGCGAGAACACGCAGGCCTCGGGGCGGGGAGCCGATTCGTCGCGCACCGTCGGCGTGAGCCGCTCGAGACCCCCGTCGGCCGTATCCACCATGCAGACGTTGCCGTCGGCCACGCAGGCGATCCAGCGGCCGTCGGGGCTCCAGGTGAAACTGCTCGCGATTGGCCAGGGGCTCCTCGTGAGTTGCGCGGGCTCACCGCCCGTGGGCGAGACCGTAAAGATCTGCACCACGCCCTCGTCATCGCGGGCGAGATACGAGATCCGCTCGCCGTCGGGGCTCGACCGCAGCCAGTGCCGCGGCCCCTGGATGCCGGGGTGGCGGCGGTCCGTCGTGAAGGTGAGCCGCCGCTGCGACACGGTCACGGGCGGCGCCGGCCGCGTGGTGGGGGTGCCGGCCAGCGGCCGATCGCCCGGCTCGAGCAGCCGCCGCGGGTCGTCGGGCAGATCGACGATGAACACCTCGTCCACGGCCGTGCCGTCGGCCGCCGTCACGCGACCCTGAAAAGCCAATGCCCGCCGCTGCCACGACCCATCCGCGCGGCGATACCCGGCAGTGCCGACCCAGGCCTCTTCAAAAGCCCGGCTGATCTCGTCGCTGCCGGGCCGTGGCTCGTCCGTCAGTCGCGTCACGAGCACGCTGGCATGCCCCGAGTGGTTCCGCGGATGCGTGGGCGGAACGGTCACGGGGGTGTCGAGCGCGGTCACGCCGACGCCCCGCAGGTTTCGCTCGGTCGCCCCCGGCAACGCTGCATCGAGCACGGCGTCTTCATAGGTGAAGCTGACGAGCCTGGCGTCAGGCGAGAAGACGTGCACGTGCGTGCCGCCCCGGAGGGCGCCGGGTGTGAACGGAGCAGCGAGGTCGCGGGCGTCGAGGCTCACCGCGTCCCCCGGTCGCGCCGCCCACACCACCACGCCCCGCCGCCGCGCCGGGCCGTAGTTCCAGGTTGTGTCCGGCCGCTCGGGCCCGAGGATGAAGACCACGCGCTCATCGACGGGGCTCGCCGTGACCACGCCGCAGCAGGCCCCTTCCCGCGACTCGTAGAGCACCTCGACGCGGCCGGTCTCCACCTCCACCCGCTCGATCCGGCCGCCATCGAAGACCGAGCCATCGGCCGTGGAACGGACGTCATAGATGATCCACCGGCCGTCTGCAGACCAGACGCCGGTATTCGTGAGCACGTGCCCGTGGGGGGCCGTGGTCACCTGCCGCGCTTGCGCAAGCCCCGATCTTTTGCAGTTTCGCTGCATCATGCAGACGATTCTGCCGCCTCTGACCAAACGGCGTCCAATCTTCGGACTACGAACTAGAATGAAGGAATCGTGAGTCCCTCTGGGCAGTCGGAGGGGTTGCCCGTGCCAATCGAGCGGCGTAGGAAACGGAGCGCAGCCTCGACCAATCTGCCCCTGGCGGATCGGTGCCCGGCGAAAGCGAGGTTTCCTCCGAGCGAGCGGAAGGCAGGATGCCTGAAGCGAGCGTCCGGCGAGATGGCACGGGCAACCCCGGCCCACTCGATGAGACCACGATGAATCCTCGGCCCGGCCGCATTCGCTGATGCCACCATCCTTCCAGTCTCGCCGCCGCACGGGCCTGATGCTCGGCCTCGTGACGCTCGCCTGCGCCGCGAAAGCCGCCGCGGATGCTCCCGCCGACCATCCAGGCCTCGCGGTCTACCGCGAGCACTGCCTGCGGTGCCACGGCGAGAACGGGGCGGGCACGGCCGACGTGCCGGCGCCGCTCGTGGGCGACCGCTCGGTCAACCAGCTCGCGAAGTACGTCCACGACACGATGCCGGAGGACGACCCCGAGGCGGTCACCGGCGACGCCGCCCGCCAGGTGGCCGAGTACATCCATGGGGCCTTCTATTCGGCCGTGGCCCGTGATCGCAACCGGCCGGCCCGCGTCGAACTGGCCCGGCTCACGAACCGTGAGCTGCAGAACAC
>CAMCPF010000084.1 GCA_945876515.1 Candidatus Kuenenia stuttgartensis | reverse complement strand
ATGCCGCCGGGCGGGCCGGCACCGCCGCCGCAGCCCGGCAGGCGGCCCGGCACCTGTGCCTCGCCTCGCTCGTGCTCTTCGCCGTGGGAGTGATGGCGACGGCGCTGAGCCTCGTGGCCTCGAAGGAGGTGGCCGGGATCGGCACGGTGGTGTTCAGCTTCGAGGCCAAGAGCGTGGCCTCGACGATCCGCGACCTGCTGGGCTCCCACGACCTGGTGCTGGGCGGCCTCGTGCTGCTGTTCTCGATCGTGGTGCCATTGGCGAAGGCCGGGCTCGTGCTCTTCGCGACGGCGGCCCACGGCGCGGGCCGCGACCGGGCGGTGCGGCTCGTGCACATCGTGGGCCGCTGGTCGATGGCCGACGTGTTCGTGGTGGCGGTGCTCCTGGCGATGCTGGCCCTGGGCCGCGATCCGGCCACGCGGGCCATGACCGGGCCGGGGCTCTACTGCTTCGCCGGCTATTGCGTGGTCGCCCTCTGGTCCGCGGCCTGGCTGCCCGCTGACGGCTGGCATCGCTAGATCGCATCCTGGCGAACTGGAGCGACGCATCGGCAAACCAGACGGCGTAGGCGTCGGCGCACGCTCGAGGAGCCTATGGCCGCTTCGGCCATCAGCGACGAGACTTTTGCCGCCCCCGAGCCGGCCATACCCGTAAGTCGAACGCGGTCTCGCCGCTACACCAGCTTCGTGCGGCCGGGGATCGCGAACTCAGGCTTGGGGAGCGACGACTCCCACGCGAGGTCCTTGGGGAACAGGTCGAGCTTCGACTCCTTGGCCAGGAACTCGAAGCCCACCTTCTGCCCCGTGTAGGCCGCCACGCGGCCGAGCACGGCCACCAGCGAACTGTCGGCCGTCTGCTTGAGCTCCACGATCGGCTTGCCGGCCCGGATCGAATCGACGAGATCCTTATGTTCCTGCTGGTAGGCCTGCGAGATGCTGCCCCCCATCTTCCAGACCTCCTTGCCCTTGCGGTCCACGATCCGCGAACCGCCGTTGATGGCCTCGATGAAGCAGGTGCCTTCGGTGCCCTCGATGACGCTGCCGTTGGCGCCGGCCGTGCCCGGGATCTGCCGGCACATGAAGGAGATGATCTTGCCGCCGGGATACTCGTAGTCGACCACGACGTTGTCCCACATCTCGCTGTCCTCGGGGCGAGTGAACCGGCCCCCGGAGCCGTAGGCCGAGACGGGATTCCCCCCCATCACCCAGTTGATCGTGTCGATGTTGTGGACGGCCTGCTCGGCGATTTGGTCGCCCGAGAGCCAGATGAAGTGCATCCAGTTGTTCATCTGATACTCGGCGTCACTCATCCCCTCCTTGCGCGGCCGATACCAGATGCCGCCGGCGCAATACCGCGTGGTGCCGCTGACGATCTCGCCGATCGTGCCCTTGCGGATCTCGTCGACGGCGCCAATGTAGTTGGCCTGGCGACGATACTGGGTGCCGGTGACGATGCCCGTCCCCTTGGCCACAGCCTTGTCGTGGGCCTCGAGGCAGATCCGGTAGCCGGCCGGATCCACGCAGCTCGGCTTTTCGGCGAACACGTGCTTGCCCGCCTCGACCGCCTCCAGGATCATCCGCGGGCGGAAGCCAGGGGAGGTGGTCAGCAGGACGACGTCCACGTCGGGATCCTCGAGCACCCGCTTGTAGCCGTCGAGGCCGCCGTGGATCTTGGCGTCCTCCAGGGCCACCTTGCCCTCGTGCTTGGGGCCAAGCGTCTGCCGCAGGCTGTCGCACTTGGTCGGATAGAGGTCGGCCGCGGCCACGACCTTGACGTTCTGGTTGATGGAGAGCGAGTCGTCGACGGCCCCGGTACCCCGGCCGCCGCAGCCCACGATCCCGAGCTTGAGTTCGCTCGTCTCGGCGGCCACGGCCCGGGAGGAGTGCACCATCAGCCCGGCTGCCAGCGACGCGGCGGCCCCGGTGCCCAGGAAGCCACGCCGACTGGGAAGCCGCTGCTCGTCCATTCGCTCGCTCATCGCTGGTCGTCCTCGGGGTGGTAGGTTGGGGGAGGTTCGGAGTTTACCGCCGGGATCGGCGGCAGGCGAACCATCCACTCGAGCGGGCCGGCCTGGAGCCAGACGAGCAGGCCGACGAGTGCGGCCAAGGCCGCCGAGTGCGGGAACACCCGCCGCAGGATCGCTCCTTCCTGCCGGTGCACACCGGTGGCCGTGGCCGCGACCACGATGCTCTGGGCGTCGATCATCTTGCCCATCACGCCGCCGGTGCTGTTGGCCGTGCAGATCAGGAGCGAATCGAGTCCGAGCTGCTCGGCCGTCACCTTCTGGAGGCTACCGAACATGGCGTTGCTCGAGGTGTCGGAGCCGGTGATCGCCACGCCCAGCCAGCCGAGGATCGCCGCGAAGAACGGGTAGGCAAGGCCCGTGCCGGTGAGCGCGAGGCCGAGCGTGACGTCCATGCCGGAGGAACGCGTGACGAAGGCGAGCGCGAGCATCGTGGCGATCGTGGCCAGCGGCATGGCCAGTCGGAGCAGGTTGGCCCACCACAACCATCCTGCCCTACGCCAGCCGACGCCCAGCCAGGGCACCGCCAGCATCGCGGCGGCGAGGATGCCCGTGCCGGCGGCCGAGGCGACGTTGAACCGATAGACAGCCGGCTCGATTTCGATGCCGGCCCGAGTGGCGGGCGGCACCTTGGCCACCCGCTCGTGGAGCGCAGGCACGCGGATCTCGGGCGGCGGCACCGCGGCCTCGAGCGCCGCCTTCACCGGCCCAAGCCCCCAGAGAAACACGCAGGCGGAGAGGATCAGCCACGGCATCCAGGCCCAGGCGATCCGGCCGGGCGAATCCACGCCGCCGGTCTCGTCGGGGCCGTCGTCGGGCCCGTCATGACGCCAGATCGTGGCCGGCCGCCACCACCGCAGGAAGCAGGCCATCACCGCCAGGCAGGCGATGCCGCCCACCACGTCCACGAGCGCCGCGCCCACGTAGTTGGCCATCAAAAACTGGACTGCCGCGAATGAGGCGCCACACACGGCCACGGCCGGCCAGACGCCGGCCAGCCCCCGCCAGCCGCTCATCGACACGACCATCCACGCCGGGATCATGAGCGAGAAGATCGGCAGTTGTCGGCCTGCGATCGCGGCCAGGCTCGCCTCGTCGAGGCCCGTCACCTTGGCGAGCGTGATGATCGGCGTGCCGAGGGCGCCGAAGGCCACGGGAGCGGTGTTGGCGATGAGCGCGATCACCGCCGCCTCGAGCGCCGGGAAGCCGGTGCCGGCGAGCAGGGCCGCCGTGATCGCGACCGGCGCGCCGAACCCGGCCGCTCCCTCCAGGAAGGCTCCGAACGCGAACGCGATCAGGAGCGCCTGCACCCGGTGGTCGGGCGAGAGCCGCGTGACCGACCGCTTCATCACGTCGAGCGCCCCCGACTCGACCGAGAGGGCGTGGAGGAACATCACGTTCACCACGATCCAGCCGATGGGGAACAGCCCGAAGGCGGCGCCATAGCCAGCCGCCGCGAGGGCCGCGGTGGGTGGCATGCCGAACACGGCCGTCGCGAGCCCGAGCGCGGCCGCGAGCGCGGCCAGCGCCGCCCGCAGGGCCGAGAACCCTCCGAAGGCGAGCAGCCCCAGGAGCAGCGCGAGCGGAACCGCGGCCACGGCCGTCGAGAGCACGGCCGAGCCCAGCGGATCGTAGACCTGCAACCAGATCGCGGCGTCCATGCGGCTCCTGTGGAGGTGAATCGGCTCCGTTCGCTGTCACGGGCCGACGAGGAAGCCTTCGCGGCCCGCGGCGTCGCGGAGCCGATCGTCGAAGGCCACAAACCCCGCCCGGGCCGGCCGGCCGCCCGCCATGACGGTCGCCGCCGCGAGTTGCAACGCGTCGGCCGCCCGCAGCGGATGCACCCGCAGCAGTCGGCAGGCCGTCTCACGCACGACCTCCGCGGGCAGGATCTCGTTCCAGCCAGCGGCGATGGCCCGCAAGACCTCGATCGCCTGGGTCGCCTGCCGGGGCGTCAGGGCGGCCGCCCGCTCGAGCCTGGCGATGGCGGAGGTGCACTCGATCCGCGTGCCCCACCAGGTGACGATGCCCGCGTCTTCCGTCAGCGCAGCCCGGGCGTCGGCGGTCCGCGGCTCCTCGACGAGCAGCGGCACGATCGCCGATGCGTCCCAGTAGCGCATCGCGTCTACTCCTCGCGATCGGCCTGCAAGGCGGCGACGATGCTCGTGGGCTTCACAGGCTTGATCGGCTTGGGCAGGCTCCGCAGCGAGAGCGGCTTGCCGGCGGTTGCGAGCAGCCCATCGCGGACCAGGCCCAGCAGCCACGCATCGGTCCCCGAGTCATCACCGGGGCCGACCGGCTGCAGCCGCGCCACCGGCCGATTGCGGTCGCAGATCAGCACGGTCTCGCCTTGACGCACCCGGTCGATCAGGGCGCTGAGGTTGTTCTTGGCCTCGGTGATGCTCGTGCGTTGCATGGCGGCCTCGGCAACCAGGGCGTAATCCAATCAGGCTATTCTAGCCCGATTGCCAAGTGCTTTCAATGCTGATTGGGCCGAGGTTACCGTCGGGGGAACATCCGGTCGGCCTCGTGGAGCACCACGACTTGCTCGGCTCGGTTGGCGAGCCGCTCGACCACGCCCACGTCGGCCGCATGGCCGAAGCCGATCTCCTCGACCGCCGCCTCGTCGAGGCCTGAGAGCAGCACCACGCGACGGTCGCCGAGGCACCGCGCGAGCAGCCGGGCCTCGACCGCGTCGGCGATCAGCACGGAATCGCCGGAGGCGACCGCCTCGCGAAGGAGCGGCCCGAGCGGCGTGCCCTGGCGGGAGCGGGTGAGCACGAGGCCGGGGATGGCGGCCGCACCGGCCACGACCGCGATCGTGCCGCTCGGCAGCGTGACCCGCGCGGCGGCGGCGATCGCCCGCACCACGCCGCCGAAGCCCGTCGCGTCGCTCGCGACCGTGGCGATGGCCAGGTCGGCCGGCTCCTCGACGGTCGGCCGCCAGGCCTCTGCCGCCCCACGGGCCGCCCGCGTCGCCTCCTCCGGCAGGCCGAAGCAGGCGGCGTGAAGCGTGTCACCGCGGCCGGCCACCAGCCGCAGGCTCGCGCATACGCCCAGTTGCCAGGTGATGTCGTGCACCGCCCCGCGCCAGTCCACGAGTGCCTCGCGGCCGCGGCGGGCGAGTTCGCGGGTGAGCGACTCTCGGTTCTCACTGCGGCCGAAGGCCGGCCAGAGCTCACCCTCCGGCGACCGGCCGCCGAGCGCCGCATCCCAGGCGAAGCGGCCGACGGAGACGACCACGTCGGCATCCACCAGCACCCGCGAGACGTAGAGTGGCCGGGCTTCGGCGTCAGCGGCCAGATACGCCGTGCCGCTTTCGACGGCGGGATCGAAGGCGGCCGCACCCTGGGGCCGGGAGTCAGACCGCGAGGCAGCGAGCGGTGCCGCGGCCAGCACCGTCAGGTCGCCTTCCGCCACTCCGCCGGTCGCCAGGCAGCCCCGCAGGGCCGCGAGCACCGCCTCCGCCTGCGGCAGATCGCCGGCGACCGCGATCGCGGCCCGATCGCCCGGCACCACGTGGGCCGATAGCGGCGGCCCGTGGGCGTTGGACCCCACCGCCTCGGTCACGAGCCGCTGGGCCGCCTCTCCTGCGACGCCCGCCGGCCCACGAAACTCCGTGACCAGCGTGCCCTCGGTGAGTTCGAGTTCGAGCGGATCGGCGTCGGAGCGAAGGGTGATGGCTGGCACGTTGGATGGGACGACGGGGGATGGCGAGGGGGCTGAAGGGGGCTCGAAGGCCCGACATCGTACCCTCTTCTCCGTGGCCGCACGGGCCGGCAGAGTCCGCCCGACCGTTACGGTTGGAACGCCCTGCCCCGTCGTCATCCCCGCCGGGCCGGGTGGCCGAAGAACACCGGTGTGGGTAGCGGATCCCCGCGACCCCGCCCCGAGGAGCAACACCGGTGCGAACTGTCCGACTCATCATCGCCGCCACGATCGCCGCCGCGATCCCGTCGATCCTCGTGATCCGGGACACGCAGGCCCAGGAGACGATCGTCATGGAGGAGGCCGCGATGGGTGAGCATGGGCCGGCCGCCGCCGACTGCAACTGCCGGGCGGGGCAGCGGCCGCCGTGGCATGGCAACGTGGTGGGCGGATCATACGGGTGCGGGCCCGTGTGCCGGGCCCACGGCAAGTTCCACGCGGACGCCTGCGGCCAGTTGCACGTCAAGCGGCATCTCCACCAGGGTTGCGTGACCCTGCCGCCGTGCTTTCCCCGGCTGCATGGCATGTGGACGGACGGCGTGATGCCCTCCCCGCCGCCGCCGCGGCTGCCCCGGTGCCACAACTGTGGCGCGGAGATCGCGGGAGGGTTCTGACGCCCCAGGCTCGCCCCCCTGCGATCCCGCCCCTTGGGCGCGCGGGCACACACGACGACACCCTCTCACGCGGTTCGGCCGGAACGAAGCCCCGGCCGAGCCGCGGCGTCGTTTTGTC
The DNA here is from genome assembly GCA_945876515.1 of Candidatus Kuenenia stuttgartensis. GTDB lineage: Bacteria > Planctomycetota > Planctomycetia > Pirellulales > UBA1268 > QWPN01. The sequence continues at coordinate 2,997 of CAMCPF010000084.1, read as the reverse complement.
GGCTAGAGCGCGTTCGACTTACGTGTATCGCCGGCTCGGGGGCGGCAAAAGTCACCGCTTCGCGGTCTTTCAGATTGTCGCTGATGGCCGAAGCGGCCATAGGCTCCTCGAGCGTTCGCCGACCCCCGTCGCCTACCCCGTCTGGTTTGCTCAAGCGTCGCTACTGCCAGCCAGGATGCGATCTAGCCCTGGAGCGGCCGGGTCATCTCCACCGGCACGACCCACTGGTCGTATTGCTCGGGAGTGACGTAGCCGAGCGCCACCGCCGCGCTCTTGAGGCTCGTGCCCTCCTGATGCGCCTGCTTGGCGATCTTGGCCGCCTTCTCGTAGCCGATGTGGGTGTTGAGGGCGGTCACGAGCATCAGCGAGTCGTCGAGGTGCGCCTTGATCCGGGCGAGGTTGGGCTCGATCCCCTCGGCGCAGTGAATCCGCATCGAGTCGCAGGCGTCGGCGATCAGGTCAGCGCTCTCGAGCACGTTGTGCACCATCAGCGGCTTGAACACGTTGAGCTGGAAGTGGCCCTGAGATCCGGCGAAGGCGACGGCGGCGTCGTTGCCGAACACCTGCACGCAGACCATGGTCATCGCCTCGCACTGCGTGGGATTGACCTTGCCGGGCATGATCGAGCTGCCCGGCTCGTTCTCAGGGATCGTGATCTCGCCGATCCCGCAGCGGGGGCCGCTGGCCAGCCAGCGGATGTCGTTGGCGATCTTGAAGAGCGCCATCGCCAGGCCCCGCTCCGCCGCGCTCACGTCCACCATCGCATCATGCGCCGAGAGGGCCGCGAACTTGTTGGGCGCCGAGACGAACGGGTGACCGGTCTCCTTGGCGAGCCAAGCGGCGGCCGCATCGCCGAACTTCGGGTGGGCGTTGAGCCCCGTGCCCACGGCCGTGCCGCCGATGGCGAGTTCGTAGAGTCCGGGCAGGGCCCGCTCGATCCCCCCGATCCGGTCGTCGAGTTGGGCCCGCCATGACGAGATCTCCTGGCCGAGCGTGATCGGGGTGGCGTCCTGGAGATGGGTGCGGCCGATCTTGACGATGCCCGCGTATCGCTTTTCGAGCGCCGCGAACACGTCTCGCAGGGCCTTCACCGCCGGCAGCAGCCGGCCGTGGATCACCTCGACTGCGGCGATGTGCATGGCCGTGGGGAAGGTGTCGTTCGACGATTGGCCGCGGTTGACGTCGTCGTTGGGATGGACCGGCTTCTTCGAGCCCAGCACGCCGCCGGCCATCTCGATGGCCCGATTCGAGATCACCTCGTTGGCGTTCATGTTCGACTGGGTGCCGCTGCCGGTCTGAAAGACCACGAGCGGAAAGTGGTCGTCGAGCTTTCCGGCGATCACCTCGTCGGCGGCGGCCGTGATCAGCTTGACGGTGTCGGTCGGCAGCTGGCCGAGCTCACCGTTGGCCAGTGCCGCAGCCTTCTTGAGGATCCCGAGCGAGCGGATCACCGAGCGGCCCCAGCGGAAGCGATCCACGCCGATCTTGAAGTTGTCCCGCGACCGCTCGGTCTGGGCGCCCCAGTAGCGGTCGGCAGCGACCTTGACCTCCCCCATGCTGTCAGACTCGGTGCGGAAGGCGGCAGGGGCGGCGGCGGACGTCATCGGCGGGCTCGACTCCAGGGTGCTGGGAAGGAAAAAGCCGGAGTGTAGCAGCCACGAGCCGCCGCCCCGCCCGTGTTCAGACGGGCGGCCGCCACCGGTTCCCAGCCCCCGGTCATGGCCCTCGGCTCACGCGAGAGGGTTTTTCCACGACAGGCCGGGAAACCGGGCGAAGTCGCCATCGGTCGAGCAGAGGATGCAGCCGTGCTCGATCGCGAGCGCCGCGAGGTGGGCATCCGGCACGAGATTCGCCGTTGCTTGCCCGAGTGCGAGCAGGTCGGCGAACACTTCGAGGTGGCGGCCGGTCGCGTGAATGACCCGCACGCACGGCTGCTCGAGCCAGCTCTGCACCCGCTTGAACGCCTCGTCGATCGTCAGGGGCCGCTGATAGACACGGGGATTCGTGCCGATCCGGACGAAGGCGGTCAGGACGGTCCAGCAGAGGCAGACCGGATCGTCACCGGAGAGCTGCTGGTCCCACCAGTTGCGGGCCGTGGCGTGAAGAGCTGCCTGGGAATCCTCGGCATAGAGCAGCAGATTGGCGTCGACCAGGATCATGCTCAGCCCCGCCCTTCGCCGTCGAGCAGCGACAGCATTTCTTGAATGTTGTCGAGCTGGAGGCCGGGCCTGAGCGCCAGCGGGCGTGGCTGAGTGACATACGGCTTCCGCGGCGCCGGCTTCTCCAGGATCCTCAAGCCCTGCCGGAGCGCCTCGTTGACGATCGCGCGGAAGGGTTTCTTCGTCCGTTCAGCCAGACACCTCGCTTCATCGAGCACGTCATCGTCGATGGAGAGCGTCGTTCTCATGGAGGCATCATAGCATCACGTTCTGCGATGTCAATGCATCGCTCTGTGACGATGAACTGATTGCGGAATGCTCCGCGCGCTGTCGCACCTTACCGCCGCAGCGGGCTGACGCCGGTCGTGGCAGGCTTTACGGCCGTGGGCGACGGGGCCGCGGGCCGGCCCGACGTCACGTCCGTGGGCTCCGCCAAGGCGATCCCCAGCCAGCCGTCGGTGGCCACGGCCTGTACGGCGCGGACGGCGGCCAGCCGCGGATTGGCGGTCACCTTCTCCGGCAGGATCGCGATCGGCCGCTCCTTGGCGAAGATCTTGCCGAAGATCGTCCGCAGCGCGATCTCCATCCGCCCCTCGTGGTCCGGGCCGCCGATCCGGACCGGCCCCTCGCGTTCGAGCAACACCTGCGGCCCCGCGGCCACCGGCTTGTACGCCACCTGGGCGACCAGGTCGTACCAGTTGCGGCGGCCGCTCTCGATCGCGTCGAGCGCGACCCGCACGTGCACGAGGCCGTCGCGGCACTCGATCCGCAGGGGCGCGACCTGGGCGAACGTGACCGCGACGCCGTCGGGCAGGTCGTCGGGCACGCGAGTCTCGAT
>CAMCPF010000083.1 GCA_945876515.1 Candidatus Kuenenia stuttgartensis | reverse complement strand
CGGATGCTGGGCGATCTCCGCGACATCATCGGGCAGATTTCCGAGGCGGCCGACCAGCAGAACGAGGGGGCGCGAATGATCGCGGAAAGCGCCGGGAGCCTGAGCGACGGCGCCCAGTCGCAGGCCGCAAGCGTGGAAGAGATGACGGCCGCCGTCGAGCAACTTGTCGGCTCGATCGAAACGATCTCACAAAGCGCCATCCAGTCGCGGGCCCAGGCCGGCAAGACCACCGATCTGGCCCAGGCCGGTAGCCTGGCGGTGACCGACGCCATCGAATCGATGCGGACGATCCGCCGCTCGTCGGAGCAAATCGAGGACATCATCCAGGTGATCAGCGAGATCGCCTCCCAGACCAATCTGTTGGCCCTCAACGCGGCGATCGAGGCGGCCCGCGCCGGTGAGCATGGCCTCGGGTTCGCGGTGGTTGCCGACGAGGTCCGCAAACTCGCGGAGCGGGCGAGCGAAGCCACCAAGGAAATCACGGTTCTGATCCATGAGTCGACGAAACGGGTCGAGCAGGGCGCCGACCTGTCCGAGAAGGTGGGGCAGTCGCTGGCGGCGATCGTTTCCGCCGTGGAGGCGACCGCCGCCGGGATCGCCGCCATCGCCGCCTCGACAGAGTCACAATCGGCGAACGCCACCGAGGTCAAGATGGCGATCCGCTCCGTGTCGCACACGACCGAGTCGAACGCCGCCGCCGCCGAGGAGATGGCAGCCAGCGCGGAGCAACTCGGCGCTCAGGCGCAGGGTCTGCGGGATCTCGTCAAGCGGTTCAAGGTCTGAGCGTGGTGCGGCCGGGCGACCGCCAGGAGATGCCGCAGTGGACGGACTGATCACGCTCTCTCCGCAACAGTTCACGAGATTTGCCGCTTTTATCTACGAACGGACCGGTATTCGGACGGCGGACGGCAAGGTGATGCTGCTCTCCAACCGGATCCGCCGGCGGCTTCGGGCCTGCGGGATCGATTCTTTCGACACCTACTACGAGCTGCTGCAGGCGGACCGGACCGGCGCCGAACTCGAGGCCTTCGTCGACGTGATCACCACCAACGAGACCCACTTCTTCCGCACCCCCGCCCATTTTGACTGGGTGGCCGGGCCGTTCCTCGACGAACTGATCGCCGCGGCGGCCGCCCACCGTCGAGGCCGCACCCTCCGCATCTGGTCGGCGGCCTGCAGCAGCGGTGAGGAAGCCTATTCGCTGGCCATTTGCCTGACGGAGCAGGCGGGGCGTCTGGCCGGCTGGCGGCTGTCCGTTCTCGGCACCGACCTCTGCGGGGAAGCCCTGGCGGCCGCGCGGGTCGGGGCGTACGGCCCCCGCGCCATCGAGGCGGTGTCGCCGGAGCGGCTCGCCCGACACTTCGCCGCTGATCCGGCGGCGGGCACCTGGAAAATCCGCCCGCCCGCAGCCCGGCTGTGCGAGTTTCGGCGGCACAATCTGCTCGATCCGATGCCGGAGCCGCCGTTCAGTCTGATCCTGGTGCGAAACGTGCTGATCTATTTTGACCGCGACTCGAAACGGGCGGCACTTGCGAACCTCGTCGCCGCCCTCGAGCCGGGGGGATACTTGCTCGTCGGCACGACGGACGGCGCCTCCGAACACCTGTCCGGACTTGATCGCTGTTCCACCTTCACCTACCGGAAACCCTGATCCCGATGCCCCGCCCGAGCCCCCGCACCGGCGACTTCTCTCGGGAGGAGATGGCGGAACTCGTCGGGGTGTTCATCGACGAGACCGACACCCAGTGTGATCAGCTGGTTGAGTCACTCCTCGCGCTGGAAAAGGACCCGGCTCAGGCCGAACAGATCGCCATCGCCTTTCGGATGGTCCATTCGATCAAGGGCTCGGCCGGGATGCTCGGCTTCGATCCGATCACCGCCGTGGCCCATCAACTGGAGAGCCACTTCGAGCGGCTTCGGTCGGGCACCGTCACCCTCGACCGGCGCACGGTCGAGGTGGCCCTCGCCTGCATCGACTACTTCCGCGACTGCACCGGGCGTTTGGCACAGGCCGCGCCGTTGAACCACGGGGAGTCGCTGATCGAGGCGGTCAAGGGACTCGCCGCCGCGGCTCCGATCACGGCACCGCCGGCCGACTCGGCTCCGGCCAGCACGCCCACGAACACCGCTGACGAGCGGCAGCGGTTGGTGCGGATCCGGTTCGCGGCCGGCCTCGCGTTGCCCGACGCCAAGGCCCAGCTGCTGCTCAAGCGACTCTCCAGCCTGGGCATGGTGGTACGATCCGACCCGCCGCCGGCCGAGTTTGCAGCCCATCCTGACCGGCGGGTACTCGACGTCGTGCTTCGCTCGGGTAGCCCGCCCGCGGCCATCCTCGCCGCCGCCGACGCGGACGGTGTCGAGAGCGTGGAGCTCGACCCGACGCAACCAGCCGAGCCCGCGACCGAGAGACCGCCGCCAGTGCGGCCGGACGAGCCTGATGGAAACGCTTCCCAGGGCACCCCTCCGAGCACCAACGAGCCAGCGGCCGTGGCTGAGACGATCCGGGTGGCGGTCGATCGACTCGACGTGTTGCTCGACCTGGCGGGTGAGATGGTCGTGAATCGCGCTCGCTTTGCCCAACTCGTCACCGATCTCGCCCCGGTGTTCCGCAAGCCTGCGGCCCGAACCGCGGAGTGGGAGGGGCATCAGCGACGGTATGGAGAACTCGTCGAATCGGTCGATCAGTTGACGCGGGTCGTCGAGAATCTCCAACGGGGAGTGCTCGGCACCCGCATGGTCCCGATCGGCCCGCTGTTCGGCCGCTTCCGCCGCTCCATCCGCGACATCGCGCACGAACTAGGAAAAGAGGTCGTGCTCGAGGTTGTCGGCGAGCAGACCGAGATCGACAAGCGGATGGTGGATGAACTGGGTGACCCGCTGGTGCACCTCGTCCGCAATGCGATCGATCATGGCATCGAATCGGCGGAAGTTCGGGCCGCCGCCGGCAAGCCGGTCATCGCCACGCTGCGCCTGGAGGCGTCGCACCGGGGCAACGAGGTCGTGATCGCCGTCACCGACGACGGCGGCGGCATCGACCCGGAGAACATTCGCCGCCGGGCGGTCGCCCGGGGGCTCATTTCACCCGAGCGGGCGGCCGCCCTGCAGCCGCGAGAGCTGATCGAACTGATCTGGGAGCCAGGATTCAGCACGGCCGAGGCCGTCTCCAACATCTCGGGGCGGGGCGTCGGCATGGATATCGTGCGCACCCGGATCGCCGGGCTGAGTGGTTCCATCGAAGTGGAATCGACGCTTGGCGCCGGCACGACCTTCACCATGCGCCTGCCGCTGACGCTCGCCATTTCCCGGTGCATGCTCGTGAGGCTCGCAGACACCCCGTTCGCGATCCCCGTGGAGCATGTCCGGGAGATTGTCACGGTCGCTCCCGGACAGGTGGTCTCGGTTGCGGACCGCCGGGTCTGCGACATCCGAGGCGAGTTTCTGCCCCTGGTGGACCTGGGGAGGGTGTTCACCTGGCCGGGCGGTCCACCCCCTGACGTGCCCGAGGCGGCCGTGCTCGTGATCCGCGCCGGCGGCCGGGTGGCCGCCATCGGCGTGCCGGCGTTGCTGGGGACCCGTGACCTTGTTATCAAACCGCTGGACGACAACTTTCGCCGCGTCCGTGGTCTCGGTGGAGCCGGCGTGCTGGGTGACGGTGAGGTCTGCCTTTTGATCGACGCGGCGACTCTCACCGACATGGCGGTCCGCACCTCGGCCGGAGAATGACCACGATGACACCCCTTGACCAGGATGCACTCGCCTCCCTCTTTCACGCCGGAGCGGCCCAGGCCTCGCAGGCGCTCGCGCTGTGGCTTGGTCGGCCGGCGAGCATGCTGATCGATCGGCTGACTCGGCTCTCGCTCATCGATGCCGTCGGCGTGCTCGGCGGCGTCGACGCGGAGCCTATCTGTGGATGCGGCATGCGGGTCACAGGAGCCCTCAGCGGTGGATTGCTGCTCGCTGCGTCGGATACCGCGGGGCTGACGCTCGCCGACCTGATCCTGAACCGGCCAGTCGGCTGCTCCACGAACTGGGGTGAGTTGGAACAGTCGGCGGTCACTGAGACCGCCAACATCGTCGGCTGCAGCTATCTCAACGCGATCGCGGCCAGGATGCCGGGAGACCGTTCCGGTGGAATCCTGCCGTCACCGCCGCAGTTCATCCGCGACTATCCGGCGGCGGTGATGGAAGCCGCGGTCGTGTCCCAGGCGGCCGCGTCCGAGACCGTGGTCCTCGCGGAGTCGGCGTTTCGACTCGCCGGCGTGCCGATCCGGTGCGGCCTGGTGTTCGTGCCCGACCGGAATGATTTCGACCTCTTCGGTGCCGCCTGGAACGAACCACGTTCATGACCGCCTCGCCCGACCGGACGACCGGCTTCCACTCCGATGCGATCCCGATCGGTGAAATCGGGGTGGCCCGCGATTCGGGCGTGCTACGGACGTTCGTGGGGTCGTGCGTTGCCGTGGTGCTTCAGGATCGCCGCCGTCGGGTGGCGGCCCTCGCGCATGTCATGCTGCCGGCTGCCAATGGCCGTGTGACGCCACCGGGCAAGTACGCCGACACAGCCGTGCCGGAGATGCTGCGCCTGCTCAGCCTGCTCGCCGGCGACTCGGTCGCCTGCACGGCGATGCTGGCCGGGGGGGCAAGGATGTTCGCCTTTGGCGCGGGGTCTCCGATCGGCGATCAGAACGTCACCGCCCTCGAGCGGGCGCTCGCTTTGGTCGGTATCCCGATCACAGCCAGGGACTGTGGCGGCGCGTGTGGCCGGCGGGTGTCGCTCGACGTGGCGACCGGCAGCGTGACGACCGAGATGGTGGGCCGTGGAATCCAAGCCCTGGAAGAAGACCGGAGGTGATCTTGATGATCGAGCCCCATCACCCGTCGCCGCGGCTCTTGATCGTCGACGACGCCCTGATCATGCGGATGCGAATCGGGACGATCGCCCGGGCAGCGGGCTGGGAGGTGGCCGGGGAGGCGACCGACGGCGCCGAGGGGGTGGCTCGATACCGCGAACTCCGTCCGGATCTCGTCACCCTCGACATCGTGATGCCGAATCTCGACGGTGTGGCGGCATTGCGGGCGATCAGGGCCGAGTTCCCCGCTGCGCGGGTCGTGATGGTGACGGCGGTCGATCAGCGAGCACAACTGGCCGAATGCATCGAGAGCGGTGCCTTGGACTTCGTCGTGAAGCCGTTTGACACCGAACGACTGTCCGGGATGTTCGCCAAATACGGGCTCGCGATTCGTCATGCGGGACCACCCTCATAAGAAATGCCCCGTCGTGGAACCGCCGGCTACGGGATACAGCCGGGGCAGACTCAGCGATGCCCCCGGCTCACACAGCCGCTCCTACCGACGCTTTCGCGTCGGGAAGTCTTCGGGCACCACGAAGTCGTCGGAGAAGCCACCGTCGGGCTCCGAGATCAACTCGATGACCTCGATCGGCGGCAGTTCCACGTTGCCTGTCCTGATCAGGGCGGCGAGGGTCCGGGAGGAGATCCGCTCGAGATTTGGAATCGAGAGGGCCCCCCGCGACGCGGCAAGAATCATCGCGATCTCGACCGCGTCGGGGGTCTCGAAGCCAGTGATGCCGGGCAGCACGCAGGTTTTCCCGAGGCGGGGAGCGTAGGCCGCGAGCAGGCGGGCGTCGGCGGGCGTCACCGGCCGGGTGCGGCCGAGATTCCACTCCCACGGGTGAAGGCTGACGTTCTTGCACGTGAACTCGGGCAGCAGTTCGGCGAGCCCGGCCGGCGGCTCTTCCAGCCCCGTGAGCGAAAGCCTTTCGCCCGGAAACGTCGCCAGGGCCCGAACGGACTCCGCCGAGAGCCGGGGCACGAACAGCCCCAGGGCCGACCCCCGGAAGCCGGCCAGCGCCGCCACGGCCCGGTCGGAGAGCGGTACCGGACCGAGGTCCAGCGACTTGCCCTCGAAGCCCGCGAGCGCCTCCGCCGCGTCGTCGGAGAGCGAGCTCAGGCTCGACAGTCGTCCATCCCAAGCTGTTGCCTTCGCCAACTGCCCGGCCGCATCGGCCGAGAGGGTCTTCAGGCCACGGAGCGACAGCCTCGGGCCGGCATACTTCGCAAGTGACGCCGCGGTCTCGGCATCGATGGTGGCCAGGCCGTCGAGTTCGAGGTTTCCCCGGAAAGCCGCCAGCCCGCGGGCAGCCTCGGCATCGAGCGTGGTCAGGCCGAACAGGTTGAGCTTGTTCCCGCCAGACTTGTTGCCGGCGAAGGTGCCGAGGGCGGCGGCCGCGTCGGCCGAGAGCGTGGTCACAGAGCGGAGGTCGCCAGTGAACGCCTTGGACCGGGCGAGGGCCCTGGCCGTGTCGGCCGAGAGCGTCTCGAGGCCGATCAGCTCGAGATAGGTGATGTTGCTCGCGGCGAACGCCTCGGCCGCCTCGGGAGAGAGGCTCCTGAGGCGGTCCAGCCGGAGGGTCGGGCCAAGATTCCCGGCTGCTTTGAGCGCCGCCAGGCCTTTCGCCGCCCCGGGGGAGAGGTCGGTCAGGCCCCGCAACCAGAGATTGATCACGCTGCACCCGCCCAGCGCCGCCGCGGCCTCGTCCGAGAGCTCGGTCAACCGATCCAGAATCAGGTCGTTGCGCCGACCCTGCGCGAGCTCCTTGGCCGTGTCGGCCGGAAGCGAGGTGAGGTTCAGCTTCAGGGAGGCCCCCCGAAAGCCCTCGACCACGGCGGCGGCCGCCTGCGGGGAAAGCGAGGTCACCCCCTTGATCGAACGCATGTTGAGATCGCCCAACGCCCTGACCAGCTCCGGGGACACCTCGGTCAGGCCGTCGAGCGACACCGACCCCGGAAAGACCGCGAGCGATTGGGCGGCCTCGGGGGAGAGTTCGATGACGTCGTCGAGGGAGAGGACTTTGGTCGCGAATGTCGCCAGCTGCTTGGCCAGATCGGGGGAGAGTGCCGTCAGGCCGCCCAACCCCAGGCCGCCGCCGTTGTATTCCGCCAGTGCCGCGAGCATGTCGTCCGAGAGCACGGCCTGGGTCATCCCCCGCAGGAGCAACACTCCGGGAAACCGGGCCAACTCCCGGACGGTCTCGGCGGAGAGCGTGGCCCCGTCGAGTTCGAGCCTCACCACCTTAGGGGGCAGGAATGGCCCTTCAGCATTCACCCCCTTATTCACCACCTTCAAGCCCGTGAGCACCGCCGCCGTCTCGGGAGAGAGGTTCCTCACGTTCGGCAGCCGGCCGTTCCACCGGTTGCCCAGCCCAGCCAGCACCCGCGCCTCCTCCGTGGAGAGCGTGGCAAGGCCGAGCAGCGACAGGCCTGGCCCCCGGTAGTCGGCGATCGACTCGGCGGCTCCCGCCGGAATCCGGGCCAGCCTGGGCAGGTAGACCCGGCGCCGAAACTTCATCAGGCTACGGAAGGCGGCCTCCGGCAGTTCAGTGACCCCCAGGAACAGCGCCTCGCCGCCGAAGGCCGCCAGCTCCGCGGCCGCCTCGGGCGAAAGCGTCTCCAGGCCGGCCAGCGACAGGCACCTGCCGAACGAGCCCAGAATCCGCGGCCCACCCTTGAAATCCTTGAGCGCCCGGGCGGCCGCGGGAGAGAGCGTGGAGAGGCCGTCGAGAAACAGCGGCCCCTCGTCGTAGCCCGCCAACACCGCCGCCGTCTCGGCGTCGAGCGATTCGAGGCTCGTGAGCATCAGGGCACCCCGCAGGGAGATGCCGTTTCCGACGAACGCGAGAGGAGCGGTGCCCGTGCCGATCCGGGCGGTCGCATCCGATCGCTTCGCCACGAGTTCGCGGGCCTGCTCGGGCGTGAGTGATGTGATCGCGGCGATCGCATCGCCCCCTTGCCGCTGCACGCCGAATGGATTGGCAGCGACCGGGCCGGCGAAAGCCAACGCCAGGAAGCAGCCGCCGGTCACAATCACCGTGGGCATCGGCAGGAAACGAGCAGCCATCGCGGAGTCTCCAGAGTGTTCGAGCAGCAGTCAGTCTGCCACACGATCGCCTGAGCCGCCCGGCTCACACCACCCGCAGCCGCGAGACGGCGATCGCGCCCCCGAAGCAGGTGGCCACATCGCTCCCGGCCAGCCGCGGCCGCTGGTGGTAGCTTGCATCGTAGTGCCAGCCGTCGTCGGTGCGGCGATACTCGAGCGCGAAGGGTGAGGGGTCGACGAAGCACTCGACCACCGGCGGTCGCTCCTGCGTCGCGTTGAGATCGGGGAAGTTCACGTTCCAAAACCAGCCCGGGCCCGCGGCCGAGCGGTCGATCTCCCGAAGCACGTCGGCGAGCCAGGCCGCCGCCCGACCCCAGTCGATCTCGCTGCCCCGCCTGTGATACTGCGAGGCCGCCACCGCCATTCGCCCGTGGAGCGCCGCCTCGCGGGCCGCGGCCACCGTGCCCGAATGGTGGATGTCGGCACCGAGGTTGCCGCCTTCGTTGATGCCCGAGAGCACGAGTGTGGCGTCGGGGACCACGAGGGCCAGCCCGAGCCGCACGCAGTCGGCCGGTGTCCCGAACACGCGGAACCGCCCGGCCGCGGCCTCCTCCACGGCCAGCGGCCGACCCGTCGTCACGCGGTGGCCACAGCCGGAGTGGGGCTCGGCCGGCGCCACGACCACCGCCTCCCCGCCCAGCGACCGGGCGGCGACGGCCAGCGCGTCGAGCCCGGGGGCGTCGATGCCGTCATCATTCGTGAGCAGGATCTTCATGCGCACTCCGTCAGGCTCCGGCCTCGGCGGGCCTCGGCGGCCCCGCGTCACGGGCCAGCTCTTGGATGATCGCCCACACGCCGTCGGCCGCGTCGGCAGCGAGCCGGCAAACGTCTTCGGCGTCGGTGTGCTCCGGGGCATCGGGCCGGGCCACGTTCGTCACCACCGAGCAGGCCACCACCTCGAGCCCCATGCGCGCAGCCGCCACGATCTCCGGCACGGTGGACATGCCCACCACGTCGGCCTCGATCCGCCGCAGCATCCGATACTCGGCCCGCGTCTCGTAACTCGGCCCGGAGAGGAACGCATACACGCCCCGGCGGGCGATCGCCCCGGCCCGCCGCGCGGCGACCAGAGCCCGGTCCCCGAGCGCCGGCGTGTAATAGGAAGCATGCACGTCGGCCGGCGGCTGCGGCGGCGCGGGCTCGAGCGCGTCGCCCCACGGGCGGCGGACGAGGTCGATGTGGTCGGTGAGGATCACGAGCTCGCCGCTGGTCATGGTGGGCCGCAGGCCGCCGGAGGCGTTGGTCACGAGCAGCCGGCACACGCCCAGCGCCGCCAGCAACTCGACGCCGCGGGTGAGCATCTCCGGCGCAAAGCCCTCGTAGCCGTGCACGCGGCCTTGGAGCATCACGACGGGCACGCCGGCGACCGTTCCGCAGGCGATCCGCCCGGCGTGGCCCGTGGCCGTGGAGCGGGCGAGCCAGCCGGTGTCGATGCCGGGCATGGTCCAGCCATCCTCGAGCCGGTCCACGAGCCCGCCCATGCCCGTGCCGAGGATCACGCCCAACGCCGCGCGGCG
>CAMCPF010000082.1 GCA_945876515.1 Candidatus Kuenenia stuttgartensis | reverse complement strand
AGCGCCACGCCCGTCGGCTCCGGCACCGGCGCGACCGTCACCGACACACCGTAGGTCGGGTAGGAAGTGTTGGTCGCCCCGAAGGTCATCGTCTCGGTGGCCTGGGCCGCGTAGCCTGCGCCGCCGACCAGGAGCGAGTAGTCGCCCGGAGCGAGATTCAGGAACGTCTGGGACACCGTGCCGTCGGGGACGCCGTCACCGCCGATCGCCGAGGTCCCGAACGTGCCGTAGTTGGCCGTCGTGCCGTCGGCGGCATGCCCCACGTAGGTGAAGCTCCGCAGGGAGTCGGTCCGCGGATCCGCCGGCAGCGTCGGCCAGTTCGTGGTGCTGTTGCCGATCGACCAGTCGCCCAAGGCGTTGAACGAGCCCTCCTTGCCGGAGCCGCCCAGGTTCGCCGAGTCCCACACGCCGTTGGCGTTGCCGTCGGTGAAGGGCTCGCCCGGATCCCACCGGCTGTTCCCGTTGGTGTCGGTGTAGGCCTCGGCCACGCCCGACGTGCCGAACTGCTGCCGCAGCCACTCGACCGAGAGGGCCGAGCTATCGTGCGCCAGCGGGCTCGACGTGTGGGACAGCCCCGCGTAGAGCGAGAAGGCCGGCAGCAGCACGTCGTGCCCGCCCGTCTGCTGGCCGGCAGCCGTCCCGACGGCGAGGTTCTGCCGCTGCGCCGTGACGGTCACGCTCGTCGGCGCGGCGAGCGTGAATCGATACGCCCGCATCCGATGGCTGTCGCCCCAGTTCAGGTCGGTGGCATCGGCCCAGCCGAAACTGCTCGACACGGCCTGGCCCGCGATCGTCGAGCCGGTCGTGACCGTGCCGAAATCGCGGCCTGAATAACTGATGTGGGCCTCGGCCGGATGAAACGGTCCGGCGAGGAAGAGGGCTGTGGCGGCAGCCGCCACGGCCCGGGGAAACGCAAACCTCGTGGTCATGAAGAATCCTCGTGTGATGGGGCCACCGCCGAACGATGGCGGCAGCCGGGAGTGGGCAGGGCCCCTCTCCGCCGCGCGGGCGCACGCCCGCTGTCCGGCATGGAGTGGCAAAGCGACAACAGGCCGCCCGGCGGGATGCCGGCGGCGGGCGTCGTGCTAGGCCCTGGGTGGCGGCAGATCGGGCGGACCGCCCGTGCCGCTGGCCCCTTCATCACACGTCACGACCGCGCCCACGCGCGGCCACGGGAACTCACAGGTCACAGTTCCCGGAGGCGGCAGCGAAACGCAGGCCGCCGCCCACTGGGCCACGATCCCATTGCAGGCGAGCATCGCCCGGAGGATCACGACCCTGCACCCGGGCTCATCGTTCGTCGCGGGCTCTTCGCTGGAGGGGGGCGAGACCGGCTCACCGGCTAGAGACGTGGAGTCGCCGCAGACGGAGTCCTCCGCGGCCTCGCCATCGTCACTGGCCGCACAGCACGAGGGCTTCGCCTGCTGCTTGACTGCACAGCACCCACCCGCGGCCGGTGCCGGCGCAGCGACGGCCACGCGGCGCTGGAGGGCCGCGATCAACGCCGGCTCGATGCCGCGGGCCTGCGCCCAGCGGAGCGTCTCGGCCGGCGTATGGCAGCAGCAGTTCGAAAAGCATCGCTCGGCCGAGTCGCAGCCGCAGGCCTTGTCCATGCAGGGAAACGGTCGGGACCGATCCTTGCCAGCCAGCCGCTTCGCGGCGGGCGAGTCCTGGGCAGACGGCGCAACGATCCCGAAAGGCAACGGCAACCCAGAGGCCACAAGCGTGTAGCCAAGAATCGCCAGCCAGATCGTGATCCGACGAACCGATGCCCGGGATTGCATCATGAGAGGATACCGTCGGAAAGGAGGGGAACAAAAGGATCGGTCGGCCAATGGCACTCCGGCAAACGTCGGCCGAGCGGGGCGGATCATGAGGAGCAACAGCCGGGACCGATCGAGCTGAAGGTCCGATCGTGGAGGTCGGATATGCAGACCTGATTCCGGGCCTCGATGATCAGAAAATCATCGAAGCAGCAACCGGCCTGTGAAAATGGGGGCGGGAGCGATTTTTGGTGGGCATCCTTGCGATTCTTTTTGGCGACACACGCTGCAACTGGCGGCCGAAAAATCGTTCTTGTTCCCCCCTTTACCATGTTTCCGTCCCCATTTTTACGGAACCGCGGCGACTTCGCCGCCTGACCGGCTGGCGAGCGACTGCAAGAGCGTGCCGGAAATGTCCTCGGCCACGGGCCGCACGCCACCGTCACCCGACAGTACCTGGAACACGCCCCCCGGTAGTCGCGACCGCGGCTTGAGCGAGGTCTCGAGCGGGGAGGCCCCGACGCCCGCTCCCTGGCCGGTGTAGCGGCCCACGTCGGAGATATAGGGCCATGAGTAACGTGGCTGCGTCCACGTGCCGCCGCCGTCGACCGTGTAGTCGCTGCATTCGGCGAGGACGAGGGTTTTGGACAGGCCATCGGTGATGTCTGCCATCCGAATCGGCTTGGTGCGGATCGGTGTAGCATAAGCGCCGTTCACGTCGCTCCAGCCGAGGCCCTCGGGGACGAGGACGCCGCTAAAGTCGGTCTTCGGCGGACTCGCACTGTAGAACCAGCCCTCGAGTCGCCGAGCCGGATCAGGAGACGCGGGCCCAGGGCCAAGCAGTGCCGCAAAATCGACGGCGCCTTTCATCTTCGAGGCGGAGTTATAGACCGCGATCCGGGCCGCCACGACTTCTTCCTCCTGGGTTTCGGGAGGACAGGCGAGGCAATACTTTTCGTACAGGCTCGCCAATGCCCCTTCCTCGATGTAGGGCAGGATGGTAATGGCCCACGACTGTGGCCGGATGTAGTCGATGCCCTCTTCCGGCCTGTCTTCGAGATGGGCCACCGTGCCGATCCTCGGCCGACCTGACGCGAACGGAAACCCGCGACGGGCATCGGCATAGATGAACATCGCGATGCCGATCTGCCGCAGATTGCTCTGGCACTGGTTGCGGGCGGCAGCCTGCCGGGCCTGCTGCACCGCCGGCAGGAGCAGGCCGATCAGGGTGCCCACGACCGCGATCACAACAAGGATCTCGACCAGCGTAAAGCCGTGCACGCTCGCGGTACGTTTCATGATGGCACTGGATCTCATGGCAGATTGATTGACCTCCTTCCGGCCGAGTAACCCACGAAGAGACGCATCTTTCCGAACGCTCGCCCCGAAATCTGGGCCCAGATCTGGGCCCAGATCCGTGCCTAGAACTGAACCTAAAACTGAACCTAGAACCGACGCTTCACGGACTGCGGCGTGTTGTCGAGTCCGATCGCCGTGAAAACTACCTCTCGAGGTAGCTGCCAGGCCGCGACCACCGCCTGGGCCTGCCCGCCCAACTGACTCTGATAGGTGGTGGCGAGATTCACGGCACCGCGTCGGGTTCCGAAAGGACGGAACGTCGCCACGGGCATCGGTGGTTCATCGGTCGAAGGCATGTCATTCGGCATCGACATGCGTCCCATCGGCGTGCCTCCCATCGGCGTGCCTCCCATCGGCATGCCTCCCATCGGCATGCCTCCCATCGGCATGCTGTGGGAACCACCGCCGAGGTCGTTCGTGTTCCACACGGAGACCGTGCCGACATTCCGGCCGCGCTCCGGCGTCGTGATCAGGTTCGGCTTGTAGCTGGGCACCGTCGAGGGCGCCACGTAGCCAACGGCCACCTTGACGCCATCGCGGGGTCCGCCTGGAGCCACGAACGTGAAGATCCTCGCCGGATCGGCGACGCCGTTCACGATGTCGCGGCCGCTGATCGCCGTGATGATCGGCTCCCGGCCGGCCCGCGCCGAAACGATGATGTCGTCGTAGTTGTCGGCGTCAACGTCACCGACGGCCACGTTCACCCCGTTGGGAAACCTGCCGGGCAGCACGCCCTTGAATTCTCGGACCAGCGTACCGTTGGGGTCGAAGAGGCGAACGTTCGCAGGGCCATTCGCGCGGGAGCCGGCCACGACCCGCACCACACCATTGGGGCTCACACCGCCCACGGCCAGGCTTACGCCGCCGACGCCAGCCCTGCCGTTGAAGGCAAGGAAGCTGGCCGTAGGCCTGAGCGAACCGTTCTCATAAACCTTCACGTGCGAGGCTTTTGACCCGGTGCCAAAGGCCATCGTCTCCTTGGTGACGTTGGTCCTCCAATAAGCGTTGATCTCATCGGCTGTGATGGGAAGCGGGTACGGCAACTCAGCGGGAGTGGTCGAGGTGCCGATGCCGGACGCGGTCACCACCGGGCCTCTGTAGTTAGGAAATGCCCGAATGTTCGCCACCTGATTGCCTTTCCCGTTGAGGACCAGCGTCGATGGGGCATCGGTGGCCAGGCCCAGTCGCATGCCCTCGGTGGCGCCGAACTGGAGCACCGGCGACATCATCCCCTCGTCCTCGTGCTCGAGGATGTGGCAGTGGAAGACGTACTTGCCCGGGAAGTCAAACACCCGGAATCGAATGGTCACGCTCCCGAAGGCCGGCACCATGATCACGTCCAGCGGCGAGACGTAGTTGGCGGCATTGGCATTGGGAAACTTCATGTCGGGCTCGATCGGGAAGCCGTTGATCTTCGTGACGATGAACACACCCTGGTGGATGTGGAAGGGATGGTTGAGCGGGCCGGCATTGAGGATGGTCCATTCCTCGATCGTGCCGATCTCGAGTTGCGGCATGACCCCCTCGCCGAACTTCTTGCCGTTGACGTAGAAGTTGTCGATGTCGATGACCCCGCCGTCCTCCACCTGAGCCAGCTGCTCCAGTGTGAACGTTCGCTGGAAGTCGGGCGTCGCGCTCCAGAGCGGGTCTTCTTGCTGGGAAGCAAACACCGGCGGGGCGGTGGTCACAGCATCGCCTTCGACGACGAGGGTGGCCAGCACGTAGTAGTAGCCCTGGCCACCTGCGTTGATTCGCGCCTCTTCGCCGCCCCATCCGTCCATGAAGTAGTAGGTGCCCGGGGTCGTGGGGGCGGTGACCGCCAACGACATCCGGTTGCCTGGGCTGAGCACCGTCAGGGCGGAGATGTCATTCATCCGCAGCTCGTCGGCTCCGAGCGTCGTGGCGTACGGGTGGACGAACGCGCTGTTCCCGTCCCGGGAAAGAATCGTGGCATTCCAAGGGTTTTGCAGATTGTCGTCGGCGATGACGAAGTTCGTGGCACCACGCGCGCCGAACTGGCCCATGTTCCAGACCTGCGTCTCACCGGGGCGGATGCGGATGATCGGATTCATCTGGCCGTTGACCCGCTTCTGCCAGCCTTCGGTGTAGCCATCGCCGTAGTACGAACTGCTGTCAGTGCCCGTCATCATTTTGTACTGGCCATCTGGGGTGATGTTCACCTCCGAGATGGTCATGTTCACTTGCGTGAGTTCGTCCTTGTACTGTGGCCACGGCTCAAGCGGATTGCCGACCATGATCATGCCGGCCAGACCACCCTCAACCTGCGGCTTGGTCACCTCGTGCACGTGTGGGTGGTACCAGTTAGGCCCTACGGTGTTTTGGTAGGTCGCGATCGGGATGTTGATGTCCACCGTTTCGCCTGGCTCGAAATGGACGAAGACATTATCTCCCTGCCCCTTGTCGGGTGCACGCGATCCGTGGTAGTGGAAGTTGGTCACGAAGACCGACTCGGAGGGATCGTGGCCAACGGCAAGATCGTTCGTCAGGCGGAGCTTCAGCAAGTCGCCACTGTTGATCTGCAGCATCGTGCCCGGAAAGCCCGCCGGGTACGACGTGCCGTAGGCGTCGAACTGATAGGCCATGGCGTAGGAGTTGTAGTCACGGTCATCATCCGGGAGGCTGCTGTAGACTTGCTGCCCGCCGTAGAGGATCGGATTGGAGTTGAAGCCTGCCGTGACCATCCTCACGTTGGCCTCGAGCACGCCGTTTCGGCTCGTGATCACGTCCATGGGCCGCAGTTCTGTCTGCTGGGATGCATATTCGGGGCCGGGGAAAATGACGCTCTCCGCCGCCATCACCGTCCGCTGCTCGAGCTGCTCCAGGCCGAACTGCCTCCGGGCCCGGCTGGCCCCACGGACGACATGCTTGCGAACGGGAAAAGCCGATCGGAACCAGACGGGGCGAACCATTGCAAAAGCCCTTTCTGCGAGGAAGAAGCGAACAATCGCTCTAATACCAAAGAGAGCCTAGCCTCTACTTCCGCAGCGTCAAAGTTTTTTTCAAAATAATTCTGGTAGGGGTGTGAGCGATCTTGCAATCGCCCCACAATAGAGGCTCCCTTTCTGTCGCAAACAGAAAGCAAATGCTTCGATTTGTGGGTGCCCCGTGTCCGGTTGGGGCTCTTTTTGCCGCACTTCCGGGCGTTGACGAGCAAGCCCAGGGGGGCCTTCCGGCCGATTCTTGAGTCAGTGCCGCCGGCGGGGGATCACCCCGATGGCTGAATCGAAGAGCCAGTGGACGGGAGAATTCGCCGGTGGTCCGGGCCGGGGTTGGGTGCCCGACCTGTCGGGAAGCGCGATCAGCGCTTCCCCGAGCCTGCCGTGAGGTAGGCAGCAAGACAGCATGTGATTTCGTGTACCAGCGCCGGGGTGGTCATCGGCACGCCGCTGACTTCCTCGTCGTCGAACATCATCTGCTGGGCTAAAGCCGCATACAACATCCTCCAAGTCACGTCGGCCGCGGTCGCCGGGTTGGCATGGGCGATCTCCTCGCGGTGGCTCAGCACGAGCGTGTTGAAGATGCCGGCGAATATGGTGTTCGCCAGGATGCCCTGGGCCCGCAGGTTCGGGTCTGCCGAACGGTGGAGAACGAAGAACCGGGCTGAATTGCGGTACTCCTGCGTGGCGGTGAAGAGGTGCGAGAGGAACACCCCGAGCGCGCCGGCCAAAGTTTTTTCGTTGCCGGCTGCTGCGACCGCCACGTGTGCCGCGCCTCCGAGCCGCAAGAGAAACCGCTCGTGCATTGCTTGGAGCAGGCCGTCGCGGTCGCCGAACCGGCTGTAGAAGCTCCCGACCGATGTCTCCGCACTCTTGACGACGGCTTCCACCGTCAGGGCGCTATCCCCGCCCGCTGCGAAGATGGCCTCGGCGGCGTCAAGCATTCTGGCCATCGAACGAGCGCTGCGGTCTTGCTGAGGTTTACGGCCCATGGTCATCCATCATGCGGTATCTGCGAGGCGGTCCTGCCCGCGCCCGTTGAGGGGACGGTAGCAGGGCGGGCAATCAAGCCCAAGCCGGCTTGATTATCATAATCGGGCGGGAAATTACGGGGTCGTCGCACGCTTGAGCCTGCCCATCGACCCGCCGCGCATTCGGGCTGGAGCCGGCCGGAAGAGCACCTTTGCCCGCTCAGCCTCGACGGCGAGGCAGCACCAGCCCAAGGGGCGTGCGTCTGATGCGGTCTTCGCCGCGGCGGAAGGTGTCCCAGGCCTCGGCATAACTGAGATCCTCGCGCTTGGCGAGTCTCAAGCCGGAGTAGCCCAGGAACGAGGCCATGAGGATCCGGAAGGGCGTCATGATTTGTGAAAGATCCACCGTCATCGCAATCCGCCGCAGCGCATCGGTTTCCTGGCCCCACGTGGCCGCGTAGGCCGCCAACCCAGCATCCAACGAATCGCGATGCTCGTGCAGGCACTTGGCGAGCACCGTCGCGCCTTCCATGGCCGCGTTCACCCCCTGGCCCACGGGAGGCACCGGAGCACCCGCATCGCCCAGCAGCGCCACCCGCCCGGCCACGAGGGACGAGCACCGCTTGGTCTTGCCGGTGGGCAGACACTGCCGCTGGCTGAACTCCTCCACTTTTGTATCAGAGGCGAAATGCCGCAGCAGCGGATGGGCCCTGTCGAGAAACCGACCGGCATCCGCGGCGGAGTCGAATCGCATCGTGCCGCTGAACCCGATCTGGCAGAACCACCGCGGATCCGCCGGACCTCCGGGCCCGTTGATCGCGCCTGCCACGGCCGTGACGGGATGGACCGCAAGGACATAGAGGTATTGCGGATCGAGCTCGTCGAGGTGCTGGTCCAGGTGCAGCATCAGGGAGTGGTTACCCAGGTCGGCTCCCTCGACTGCAAACCCGCTGGTGTGGTCGGCGATGGACCGCCGCACGCCGCTGCCGCCGCCGTCGCAGCCCACGACCAGATCGAACCGTCGCAGTTCGCCGGCCCCGTCGCCCCGCGACGCGATGCGGAGCTGTGGCTGCCCCACATCGACGAGGGTCGCCTCCGCTCCGAAGTGAAGGGCTACGGAATCGGCATGCCGCTCCAGCAGATGGGCCTGCAGACAGCGGCAGATGTCACCGCGGCTCCCCGTCCAGCCCCTGCCGTGATAGGGCTCCTCTGCGAAGCCGGCCCCGAGCCGATGAAGCCAGGGGTGGGGGGCGATCTTCAGTCCCTTGAAGTGAATGAGCCCGGTATCGAAACGGTCGGTGATGCCGATGAAGCGTGCCGCACGAAGACCGTGGCCCGTGATGTCGATCGTGTAGCTGCGATCGGGATTGTAGGTTTCGGCGCTGAAGTGGTCTTCGGCGCGCTCGAACACCGCGATCTCGAACCCGCCCTGCTGGGCCAACGCCGCAGCCAGCGTCAGGCCCGCAGGCCCACCACCGACGATCGCCACGCTGATGGTCACGTTGTGTCCTCGAGGATTCCACCGGGCCCGATCCTATCCTCGAGATGCATCCGCCACCAACGCGAGCCATGCGACTCAAGAGGGCGGGCGGTCCCTAGACACCACCTTTGGACAACCCCTTGCCGAGATGCATGCCCGAATCGAGCAGCAGCAGTTCGCCCGTCATCGTTGCGGCACCATCGATCAACCAGATCACCGCATCGGCAACCTCCGCCGGAGTACTGGCCCGCTCCAGCGGAACGGCCCGTTCGTATTGGCTCTTCAGCAGCTCCATGCCGCCCTCGCCGGCTCCGCTCGCAAACCAACGGCTGAGAATGAGACCCGGGCACACGGCATTCACCCGCACATCCGGTGCGAGCATCCTCGCCACGTTCAGGGTCAGGGCGTTGAGCGCTCCTTTGGAGGCGATGTAGGGGGCCGAGGTGCCGATCCCAAGCGCACCGGCCATCGACGAGACGTTCACGATCGCCCCCTTGGCCTTCGTCAGCTCCGGCGCGCAGGCGCGGATCATCTGAAAGGGCCCGATCAGATTCACGGCGTAGATGTCTTGGAACACTTGCGGATCGAGCCCGTCCCAGCCCGCCATGCTCGCAACGGACGTGCGGCCCGCATTGTTCACGAGCGCGTCGATGCGTCCCCAGCGATCGACCGCGGCGCCGACCATGCCGCGGCAGGCGGCGTCGTCGGCCACGTCGGCCCGCACCACCAGCGTGTCGGCACCAGCCTCGGCGCAGGCTGCGGCCGATGCCGCGGCTTCCGCCTCGCTTTTCGTGTAGTTGATGACGACGTCGTACCCGCGGCGTGCCAGGCCTAGCAGGCCGTGGCCGATGTGGTTTTTTGTGTCGTTGATGGCGTGATCGTCAGCCGCCGATGCCCGCGGAGCGGTGCGCCCCATATCCGACCAGCGCCATCACTATCCGTTCCAACGCCGATATGAG
>CAMCPF010000081.1 GCA_945876515.1 Candidatus Kuenenia stuttgartensis | reverse complement strand
ACCTTCGTGTTCGGGGGGAAGGTGGCGGTGAAGCCGCTGTGGTGGACGCGGCCGTCGGGCCATTCGGTATGGCCGGTGTTGGAGTTCGTGTCGGAGCCGATCTTGGCGTCGCCGCCGGAAGCCAGCGACGCGATCCCCGCCGGATCAGTCGGCGGCGCATTCGGCGGAAACTGCCCGCCGGGATCGGCCGTGTTGCGGACGTATGGCGTGAAGGCTTTCACTTCCGCTGCACAGAGCGTCTTGCTCGCCCCGTCGCTGACCTGGCCCATCTTGAGGCGGGAGTTCGGGAAGAACGCGCCGTCGCCGCCGCTGCCGGTCGCCGGGTCGTATACGAACCAGGTGCCGAAGTTGAAGCCGTAGTTGTGGGGAAACACGAACGGCGCCCCGTTCTTGGTGCGCATCACAGCATTGGCTTCACTGGGACAGACGAAGACCGAGATCCTTGTGGTCGGCACGCCGCTGGTGCTGTTCGGGGGGTTGTCCCAGGCCACCTCGAGATTCACCTTCACGGCGGCGGCCGCCTCCTCGATATAGGGGAGGATCCGGCCGTGGACGCCCCAGGAGCCGTTGTTGTTAGCGAACACGGTTCCCGGTGCGTGAAGCATGCTCGGCGGCAATCGCCGGTTGGTGCTTTCGTAGACGAGCGTGGCCAGGGCCAGTTGTCGCAGGTTGCTCGAGCAGCTCAGCCGCCGGGCCGCCTCGCGGG
Organism: Candidatus Kuenenia stuttgartensis; assembly: GCA_945876515.1. Lineage (GTDB taxonomy): Bacteria > Planctomycetota > Planctomycetia > Pirellulales > UBA1268 > QWPN01. Next base: position 8,878 of record CAMCPF010000081.1, on the reverse strand, counting down.
CCGACTGCACCGCCGGCAGCAGCAGGCCGATCAGGACGGCGATGATCGCGATCACCACCAAGAGTTCGACCAAGGTGAACCCACGACGATTTCCGGACCCGACCAGCCAGCCGCTCATCCGGGCATGCAGGGCGAGCAGGCCGCGGTCGAGCGGGCCGAGCGAGATCTCGGCGTCGATCTCGGTGTCGCTGAGCGTGTCGCCATCGTCGTCGGGCATGAGCATGCCGAGCACGAAGGCCTCGTCCTCGGGCGGCGGTGACTGGTCGGCGGGGGCGGGCACCGGGGCGGCTCCAAAAAAATCCATGCGGGCGGGATACAACACGTTTCTGCACATGCCGTGCCGCGACGCGATGGCGCGTCGCCGAACGGTTTCCCGCGGGCCAGCCGAGCCTAACCCCTCACGGTCCCGCTTCGAGCGGCGAATCTTCCCGCGACCGCTGGTGAAGTTTTCGCCACCAGGCGCGCGGGGCTCGGGGTTGCCCATACCCTCTCGCTACACGTTCACTCCGGCCCTCCGCTGTCGCGCCGTCGCCGCCGTCCCGGCGTCGGCTCCGGCTTGCGGTCGCCGGACAAAGCCCGGCTCCCAGGGGACCGGCCTCCGTTCACTGCGTGTCCGCTCGCTTCGGCATCCTGCCTGCGCTCGCTTCCACAGCTCGCTCGAGGGCACGGGCAACCCCGAGTAGTCCAACGGTTGAGTAGGGATTCCTTCGATTCGTCTAAACGAACGTCGCGCACCACAATCGCGCACAAGCACGGCCGCCGGGAGGTGCGGCCGCCGGGCGGAGGCCCGGCAAGGCGGCGATGGCCAGGGATGGCATCGCAGCCGTGTCGTCAGTCGTCGATGCCCAGGGCCCGAAGCTTGGTGCGGAGGGTAGCTCGGTCGAGCCCGAGGAGCTTGGCGGCGGCCGTGCGGTTGCCGCCGGTGTGGGCGAGCGCCTCCCGCAGGAGCGTGCCCTCGATGAGTTGCACGGCCCGGTGATGGAGGTCGGGTTCGGGGAGCCCGGCGAGCTCGCGGCGGGCCGCCGCCGACCACTCCTTGACGGTGGCGCTCACCCGCGCGGCGGCCGCTGTCAGGTCCGACCGCGCCGCTCCGGTGGTGGTCGGCTCCTGCTTGGGCAGATGCTCCGGCCGCAGCGTGCCGCCGCGGGCCACGACGGCCGCATACTCGATCGCATGCTTGAGCTCGCGGACGTTGCCCGGCCAGTCTCGGCCGCGGAGGGCGGCGAGGAACTCGGGTGACACCGGCGGCAGCGGCCGGCCCGCGGCTTGGCGGGCGAGAAAGTGGCGGGCCAAGGCCTCGATGTCGGCTGGCCGGTCGGCGAGCGAAGGCATCGTGATCGGGAACACGTTGAGCCGATGAAAGAGATCCGGCCGGAACGTTCCCGCGGCGAGCATCCCGCCCAGGTCACGGTTGGTCGCGGCGATCACGCGGACGCTCACCGGCCGGGCGGTCGCCTCGCCCACGCGGGCGACCTCGCCCGTCTCGAGCACCCGCAGCAGCTTCACCTGCACGTCGGGGGGCGCCTCGCCGATCTCGTCGAGGAAGATCGTGCCGCCATCGGCCAGCTCGAAGAGCCCGGGCCTGGCGGCCACGGCGCCCGTGAACGAGCCCGCTGCATGGCCAAAGAGCTCACTCTCGATCACGCCTGGGGCGAGGGCCGCGAGGTTCGTGGTCACCAGCGGCTTATCGTGACGAGCCGAGTGAGCGTGGATCGCCCGGGCTACCACCTCCTTGCCGCTGCCGGTCGGACCGGTCACGAGCACCGGCAGGTCGCTCGCCGCCACCAGCGCCACCTGCTTGTACACCTCCTGCATCGGCGGCGACGAGCCGACGAGTTCGGTCGCCGGCGGCGGCTCGACCGGTGGGCCGGCCTCGAGGTCGCGGTCGGCGAGCGCCCGGGCCACCACGTCCGAGACTCGCTCGAGATCGAAGGGCTTGACGAGGTAGTCGAAGGCCCCCGCGTGCACGGCCCGGACGGCGGTGTCGAGGTCGCCGAAGGCCGTCATCACCACCACCGGCACGGCGCCGGCGGCCGCGCGAATCGCCGGCAGCGAGCGGATGCCGTCCTGGTCGCCGAGCCGCACGTCGAGCAGGATCGCGTCGGGGGCCGCCGCTTCGGCCGCCGCGACCGCCCGCGGAATGTCGGCCGCGACGGCCACCTCGTGGCCCTCGTCGGAGAGGAGCTCCTTCAGGCTCCAGCCGATGGCCGGCTCGTCATCGACAACAAGGATCCGGCTCACGGCTCGCGGTCCTGGTGGGAGGGATGGCCGGCCGGCAGCGGCAGGGCGATCACGAACCGCGTCCGACCGGCCGCGCGGCTCCACGACAGTCTACCGCCGTGCTCCTCGGCCACCGCCTTGGCGACGGCGAGCCCCAGGCCGACTCCCTCCTGCTTGCCGGTCACGAACGGTTCGGCGAGCGAGTCGGCCAGTGCCGCCGGCGGGCCGGGCCCATCGTCCTCGACGGCGAGTTCGAGGAACCCGTTGGCGAGCCTGGTCTCAAGCCGCACGCGGCCGTCGCGGCCGACGGCGTCGATCGCGTTCAAGGCGAGGTTCACGAGCGCCGCCCGGAGCGCCTCGCGGCGGCCGGTGAGCGGGGGCAGGCTGGCCGGTAGCTCCGCCTCGAGCTTCACGCCGGCGTGCTCCGAGCGGGGGCCCGTCAGGTCCTTCACCTCGGCCACGAGCGCCGCCACGTCCACCGGCCCCGTCGCCGACTCGCCGGGCCGGCCCAGCGCCAACAGGCCCCGGACCTCCTCCTCGAGAATATCGAGCTGCCGGATGGCGACTGCGAGGCTCTCGTCGGGGCCGTCGGCTGCGGCCGGGCAGCGGCGGCGATGCAGGTCGATCGCGAGGCGGGCGCCGGTGACGGCGTTTCGCAGTTCGTGGGCGAAGCCGGCGGCGAGCTGACCCAGGAGCCGCTGCCGCTCGCCGGCCACGAGGTTGGTGCGGAGCTGGGCGAGCGTGCCGCTCAGGTGGTTGACGCCGGCCACGAGCCGGCCGATGTCGTCGTGGGCCGCCAGGCCGACGGCGGCCGCGTCCACGAGCTTCTCCCCGAAGCGACCGGCTGCAATTGTGGCCACGTGCCGTTCCACGGCCACGATCCGGCGGGCCAGTCGGGCCGTGGCCACCAGCCCCAGCGGCACGAGCACCCCGAGCGTCGCCGCCGCCACCGCCAGCACCGGCCAGATCGCCTCGAGCGTCGTGCCTACGAGGCTCGAGACGGGCGTGAGCACGAGCACCGTCTCGGGGCGGACGCCGCGGGACTCCGCGGTGCCCACGTGGTAGCGGCGGCCGTCGAGCAGGATGTTGCCGCCGACCGCCGCGGCGATTCCTGCCGGATCGTGCCGGGCGAGCACGTCGGCCGCAAGCGTCGTCAGGCCGGCCGTGCCCGTGGCAGCGTTCCAGACCAGGAACTCAGAGCCCGTGAGCTGCTCGAGTGTTTCCAGCACCTGCGGCGAGAAGGCCACCCGCGACGACTCGAGCGCGGCCGCGACCCGCCGCTGCTGGGCCGCGGCCGACTCGAACGCCCGGCGGGCGGCGAGGAACGCCGCGAACGCCACGTTCGCCACCACCGCCGCCAGCACGAGCCCCACCAGCGGCAGCACGAGCAGGCGAAACAGCGAGCGGCCGGGGCGGGAGAGTGGCATGGGATACTCGTCAGGCCGCGGACGTGCCGAGCCCGAGGGCTTCGCGGGCGTTGCCCGAGCAGACGGCCGTCACGAGCGGCTCGAGCCAGTCGCGGCGATCCGGCAGCCGGCCGGTCGCCACGTCGCCCCCGAGCAGATCGCAGAGGATCCGGCGGAAGTACTCGTGGCGGGGATAGGAGAGGAACGACCGCGAGTCGGTCACCATCCCCACGAACCGCGACAAGAGCCCCATGTCGGAGAGCATGTTCATCTGCTCCCGCATGCCCCGCTCCTGGTCGAGGAACCACCAGCCGCTGCCCCACTGGATCTTGCCGGGCGTGACGCCGTCCTGGAACGATCCCGGCAGCGCGGCAAACAGGGCGTTGTCGGCGGGGTTGATGTTGTAGAGGATCGTGCGGCCGAGCGAGTTCTCGGCGGCGAGCGTGCCCAGGAACCGCACGAGCCCCGGCCCCTGCCGCGCGTCGCCGATCGTGTCGCAGCCGGCGTCGGCGCCGAGCGACCGGGCGAGCAGCGGGTTGGGATCGCGGAACGGGCCCAGATGAAGCTGCGTCACCCAGCCGGCCGCATGGTTGAGCCGAGCCACGTGGAGCATGATCCGAATGGCGAAGGCGTCGGCCTGGTCACGGGTGGCAGCCGTGCCGCCCATGGCCTGCTGCCAGATCGCTGCCGCTTCGGCGTCGGTGCAGTCGGTGTCGGGGAGGTATTCGAGGCCGTGGTCGGTGGCCCGGCAGCCGGCCCGGGCGAAGTCGGCATGCCGCTTTTCAATCGCCGCGAGCAGGCCGGGGAAGGTGTCGGTGGCGAGCCCCGAGATCTCGGCGAGCCGGCGGGCCCAGCCCCGCACGCGGTCGGGCTGGCTGACCTTGAGCGCGGCGTCGGGCCGGAAGGTGGGCACGACCCGCGTCGGGCAGTTCGAGGCCGCGATCTGCGCGTGCCAGTCGAGCGGGTCGGCCGGGTCGTCGGTGGTGCCGACGAAGTCCACCTTGAACCGCCGGAGGATCCCGCGGGCCGAGAGTTCGGCGGTGGCGAGCTGTCGGTTGGCCTCGTGCCAGATCGACTCGGCTGACGACTCCTCGAGGAGGGTCTCGATCCCGAAGTACCGGGCGAGCTCGAGGTGTGTCCAGTGGAAGAGCGGATTGCGGAGCGTGTGGGGCACCGTCCGAGCCCAGGCGCGAAACTTTTCAAGTGGGGGCGCCGCGCCCGTGATCAGGTCTTCGGCGACGCCGTCGGCCCGCATGGCCCGCCACTTGTAATGGTCTCCCTCGAGCCAGGCCTCGTGGAGGTTCGCGAACTGGCGGTCCTCGGCGATGTCCTTGGGCGAGAGGTGGCAGTGATAGTCGATGATCGGCTGGGCAGCCGCCACGCGGTGGTAGAGGTCGCGGGCAGGGTCGCTCGAGAGCAGGAAGTCGGCGGCAAGGAACGGCATCGGCAGGCGGAGGCTCCAAAAAGGGGGCGGGAACCGGAAAGCGAGTCTACCGACCGGCTGCGGCCGGCATGGCCCGTGGCGGCAGGGTATGGTTGGGTGAATGCCCCGTCCGCCAGTCTCCAGGTGGGTTTGCCGATGCCTCGTCGCGCCGTGATGACCCTGGCCGTCCTGATCGCCGCCGGCCTACCGGCGCCGGGAGCCGCCGAGCAGGGTTTCGGGACCGGTAACTGGGGAGGCAATAGCGTCTCGGTGGGTCGCAACACGTTCTACGCCAACGGTCTCGTGGCCCAGCGGGTGGGGCGAACCGAGTATTTCAACAACGGCCTGGTGGGGCAGCGGGTGGGCAATCTGACGCTCTACAACAACGGCCTCGTGGCCGGGCAGGGCCGCCGCAACACCTACTTCAGCAACGTCGCGGTGGGCGTGCCGATCACGGCCCAGGAAAACGGCCGGCCGGGCATCACGGTCTACGGTGGCGGCTATCCCTATCCGCTCGGGCCGGGGCCAAACCCGTTCGGGGCATCAGTGCCGCGGAGCGTGGCCCCGGCGGCCGGCTCCGCCACGCCCTGGGCCACGACGCCCTGGGCACGCACCCCCTGGGGCCGGTGAGCAGCCACCCGGGCGATACACACAGCCTGGGTCGGGCGGGGCTTTTGACGGCAGCCACAGGGATCCCCTCGCCGAGGGGGTAATCTGCTCCGAGGGCCGTGACAATAACTCGGGTTCTTCCCGGGTTTTTCCACACCGTGGAAAAATCCTGTCCTCAGAATGGGCGGTCGTGCGCTCTGGGATGCAGGAGGTTCACCCATGACCGAGATGTGGTTCTACCGCCATGATGGCCGAGTTCACGGCCCGGTCTCCGCCGCGGAGCTCCGTTCGGCGATTACCTTGCGGTTCGCGAGGCCCTCGGACCTCGTGTGTCGGACCAGCCTTTCCGAGTGGACGCCGGCAACGGCGTTTCCGGAGTTTCGTCGGGCCAGCGAAGCGCGGGGTCAGCCGCGTGAGACTCCCCGCCCGCCCCACGCCACCAGGTTCGCGTTCACCCTGGTCGAGCTGCTGGTCGTGATCGCGATCATCGCCACGCTCATTGGCCTGCTCCTGCCGGCGGTGCAGGGCGCGCGGGAGGCGGCCCGCCGGATCTCCTGCGCCAGCAACCTCCGGCAGCAGGGGCTCGCCCTGCTTAACTACCACGACACCCGCAAGCACTTTCCCGTGGGATCCGGCTCGGGCAAGCAGCCGCTCTGGAGCTCGACGGGGATCAACTGGCGGTTGGCGATTTTTCCCTTCATTGAGCTGGACAGCGTCTACACCCGGCTCGAGTTCGGCACGTCGAATGTCTTCAGCGGCTGGGGAATGTTTGGCGTCAAGTGGCGGTCGCCCAATGACGTCCTCAAGGGACTTCTCGTTCCGCCGTTGCGGTGTCCTTCGAATCCGACCGGCCCGTGGACACCACACGTCACCCACGTTCCCGACAACGTATTCGAAGAGGCCACGTTCAACGCCGACTATGCGGGCATCGCCGGCGCTTACCCGGATCCCGGCGGCAGAGGCAAAGGGGCCTGCCGCCGGAGTTACAACGGATACACCTGCAACACTGGCCTGCTTGTGCCCCATGAAGCAAGGAAAATCAGTCAGGCCACCGATGGCATGAGCAAGTCGATCCTTGTCGCCGAACAGTCTGGCCTCGTCGAAGGCAAGCCCAGGGGTTCCAACTATTCCGGCGCGTGGACCGGCGGCCGGGATGACTGGTGCGGTTTTGACGCAAAGCCCCGGCCAGCCAACCAAATCCCCGACGACGGCAGTTGCAACTACCACCACTCAGGCGTGGTGGTGGTCCGCTTCCAGATCAACACGCCGACAGCGACTCCCAACGCGAGCCGCAATGCAGAGGACAACAACACCATCATCAACTCGTCTCACCCCGGCATCGCGATGTGCCTGTTTGGTGACGCCAGTGTCAGGCCCCTGGACGAGACGATCGACATGGAGACGTTTCGGCGGCTGGCGACGGCAAACGATGGCCAGCCGATCTCCGCGGAGTAGGAGTGGCCGATGCACTACGTCCTGATCCTGGGCGAAATCCTGACGACCCTGCGCCGAGGGCTCCTGCGGCAGTGGGAGAACAACCCGCGAACCACCTTGGCGGCGGGCACGGCGCTCACGGCGGTCTTGGCAGTGATCGTTTGGTCCACCCTGTCCGCGACTCTTTGGCCACCTCGACGGCATGCCTGGGGGTCGGTGCAGGGGCGAGTGACGTCGGTGGCGGGCGAGCCGGTGGCGGGCGTCGCGGTGCTCTTCATCGACGACTCGACCGGCGTCGGAGCGTCGGGCAAGACCGACTCCAGCGGAGCCTACCGGGCCGAGGGCATCAAAGCGGGCCGGTATGCGGTCGCCGTGCAGCCCGTCGTCGAGGTGAGCGACCGCGAGATCAGCCAGGAAGACGTGTTCGCCGCCCGGACGGCGCTCGAGCCGCGAGTGCCCAAGCGGTTTCAGGAAATCGGCAGCAGCGGTCTGACGGCGACGATGACAGGCGGTCGGAATCGATACGATATCGATCTCCGTGGCCCGCATTGACCGCCGTGGGCCGCCACATGAGTACGGGTGGGCCAGTGATCCAAGACGACGCCCAGGACGACGCCCAAGGCGATACCTCTTCGGCCATCGCGAGCTTGCTCGAGGCGCTCGGCAGCTCTGCGGATGCGGCCGCCAAGGAGGCCGCCCGGGCGACGCTCGTTTCGCTCGTCGGCGAGCGGATGCGGGCCCTGGCAGGCCGGATGCTCGCCGGGTCGCCGCGGATCCGCCGCTGGACGGAGACCGACGATATCCTCCAAGGGGCCATGCTGCGGCTGTTGAGGGCGCTCGGTTCGGTCACGCCGAACGATTCCCAGCACTTCTTCCGCCTCGCGGCACTGCAGGTGCGGCGGGAACTCATCGACCTCACCCGCCGGTTCGGCAATCCCGAGTCATTCGCGGCGAACCACGACACGAATGCCCTCGCCGATGGTCGGCAATGGAGCGATCAGGCCGTCGGTGAACTCGCCGACGAGCCGGATCGACTCGGGGAATGGACGCGGTTCCACCAGACGGTTGACGCCCTTCCGGAACCGGAGCGGGATCTGTTCGGGATGGTCTGGTATCTGGGGCTCTCCCAGCCGGAGATCGCCGTGATCCTGGGCTGCTCGGTGCGGACCGTCCGACGTCGCTGGGATGAGACCAAGCAGTTGTTCATCGCGAGGTTTCGCGGCGGGCTGCCAAACTGAGGTGCCGGTGATGGCCGCCAGCGACGAAGAGTCGAGTTCGGGGCATGACCCGTTCGGCCTTGAAGCCCTCTGGCAACTCGTGGAACGCGGAGATTCGGCACCGGCGGCCGATCCTCTGATCGGCACCAGGATCGGCGGTATCGAAATCCTGCGGCTGATCGCCGAAGGGGGCATGGGCCGCGTCTACGAGGGCCGGCAGGACTCCCCGGGGCGGCTTGTCGCCGTGAAGCTGCTGCGGCCGGGGCCGTCTGCGCGGGCAACGATCCGGCGGTTTCTTCAGGAGGCGCAGATCCTGGGGCAGCTCCGACACCCGTGGATCTGCCAGGTGCACGCCGCCGGCACCTTCGACCTCGCCGGCGCCCAACTTCCGTACTTCGTCATGGAACTCATTCCGGACGGCCTAGCAGGCTGTGGATAAAGTCGTCTTCAAATCCCCCGACCTGGCGCTACACTTCGGCCATCGGCTCTGAGCCGATGAGTATTGGCGGCCAAGGAGGGAAGCATGGCACTTGGGCATAGACGCCGGGAGAGGCAGTTGGAGGCCTTCG
>CAMCPF010000080.1 GCA_945876515.1 Candidatus Kuenenia stuttgartensis | reverse complement strand
AGTTGGCCAGCGACGAGCTCCGCAAAGGGTTCCTCAAGCTCCGGCGGACGGTCCAGGAGCGGATGAGCCTGAAGGATGTAGCGGAGATGACGCCCCGCACGCTCATCAATCCCAAGAGCATCTCCGCGGCCATCGAATATTTCTTCGGCCGCGGTGAACTCTCGCAGGTAGTCGACCAGACGAACCCGCTCTCGATGCTCACGCATGAGCGGCGGCTTTCGGCGCTCGGCCCGGGCGGCCTGAATCGCAAGCGAGCCGGGTTCGAGGTGCGCGACGTGCACATCTCCCACTACGGCCGGATCTGCCCGATCGAGACGCCGGAAGGCACGAACATCGGCCTGATCTCCAGCCTGGCGATCTATTCGGGCGTCGATTCCTACGGCTTTCTGGTCACGCCCTACCGCAAGGTTTCGAAGGGCAAACTGACCGACGACGTCGTCTGGCTCCGGGCCGACGAGGAGCATGACGCGCATCTCGCTCCGGCCGACGCGCAGGTCGAGAACGGCAAACTGGTCGGCGACACGATCATCGCCCGCTATCGTGGCGACTTCGTGCTCGTGCCGGCTGAGTCGATCGAGTACATCGACGTGGCTCCCAGCCAGATGGTCGGTGTTTCCGCGGGGCTGATCCCCTTCCTCGAGCACGACGACGCCAACCGGGCCTTGATGGGCTCCAACATGCAGCGGCAGGCCGTGCCGCTGCTGGTCACCGAGCCGCCGATCGTGGCGACCGGCATGGAGCGGGACGTGGCGACCAACTCGGGCCTCCTCGTCCGGGCGGCCCGCAAGGGAACCGTCAGTTATGTCGACGCCGAGTCGATCGAGATCACGCCGGCCGGTTCGGCCGCCGGGGTCGACACGTATCCGCTGCGGAAATACGTCGGGCTGAACGAGCGCACCTGCCAAAACCAGAAGCCGATCGTAGCGCTCGGCCAGAAGGTGGAGAAGGGTGATGTGATCGCCGACGGCGCCGCGACGTTCCAGGGCGAGTTGGCCCTCGGTCGGAACGTGCTCGTGGGCTTCATGGCCTGGGACGGCTTCAACTTCGAAGACGCGATCATCATCAGCGAGGAGCTGGTGGAGGACGACGTCTACACCTCGATCCACATCGAGGAGTACGACATCGAGATCCGCGACACGAAGCTCGGCCGGGAGGAGTTCACCCGCGACATCCCCAACGTCGGCGATCGGGCCCTCCACAACCTTGACGAGGGAGGTATCGTCCGGATCGGCACGTATGTTCGTCCGGGCGACATTCTCGTCGGTAAGGTCTCGCCCAAGAGCAAGACGGAGTTGACTCCCGAAGAGAAACTGCTGCACGCGATCTTCGGCCGGGCCGGCGAGGACGTGAAGAACGACTCCCTCGAGGTGCCGTCGGGCGTCGAGGGGATCGTGATTGCGACCGAGAAGTTCTCTCGTCAGATGAGCCTCTCGGAGGAGGAGCGGCGGGAGTTCCAAAAGCAGCTCAAGGAGGCCGAGAGCGAGGGCAATCTCCGGGTGGCCGAGGCGTTTGCCTCGATGGTCACCGAGATCGAGAAGGTTCTCCAGAAGCCGCTTCCCGCCGCCGACGGCAGCCCGTTGGTCCGCAATCAGGACCACAAGGTGGTGGCCGAGCGGGCCGCGGCCTTCAAGCCCGACGAGATCGACAGCCGCTCGCCCCAGCGGAAGGCCGACGTCGACAAGATCGTCAAGACGATGTGGCCAGCCGTCGAGGAGGCGATGGACGCCCGCGACCGCCGGCTCAACAGCATGAAGCGGGGCGACGAACTCCGGCCCGGCGTGCTGCAGATGGTCAAGGTGTACGTCGCCGCCAAGCGGGTGATCTCGGTGGGCGACAAGATGGCCGGGCGGCACGGCAACAAGGGCGTGATCGCCAAGATCCTGCCCAAGGAGGACATGCCGTTCCTCAAGGACGGCACCCCCGTCCAGATCCTGCTCAATCCGCTGGGCGTGCCCAGCCGGATGAACGTCGGCCAGATCCTCGAGACCCATCTGGGGTGGGCCGGCAAGGTGCTCGGCTTCCAGGCCATCACGCCGGTTTTCGATGGTGCCAGCGAGGACGACATCAACACGGTGCTGGCGGACGCGGGCCTGCCCAAGCACGGCAAGGCGCAGCTCTTCGACGGCCGCACCGGTGAGCCGCTCGAGCAGGAGACCACGGTCGGCTACATCTACATGCTGAAGTTGCACCATCTGGTCGACGACAAGGTGCACGCCCGCTCGACGGGTCCCTACTCACTGATCACGCAGCAGCCGCTGGGCGGCAAGGCCCGGTTCGGCGGCCAGCGGTTCGGCGAAATGGAAGTCTGGGCCCTGGAGGCCTACGGAGCCGCCTACATCCTCCAGGAACTGTTGACCGTCAAGAGCGACGACGTCGAGGGCCGCACGAAGATCTACGAGAGCATGGTGAAGGGCGAGAACACGCTCGAGGCCGGCACGCCTGCGAGCTTCGACGTGCTCACCAACGAGATTCGTGGGCTGGCGCTCAACATGCAGCTGGAGAAGCGGCGGGTGTGATTGGGTGCGGGCGGGTGTGATTGGGTCGGGCGGTTTCTGAAGAACACCAGGGAGAGAACACGTGAGCATCGGTGAAGCCACCTACGATCGCGTCAATGACTACGCCGCTGTGAAGATCAGCCTGGCGCGGCCCCACGACATCCGCAGCTGGTCCTTCGGCGAGGTCAAGAAGCCCGAGACGATCAACTACCGAACCTTCCGTCCGGAGAAGGACGGCCTGATGTGCGAGAAGATCTTCGGCCCCGAGAAGGACTGGGAGTGCTCGTGCGGCAAGTATCGCGGCATGAAGTACAAGGGGATGATCTGCGACCGCTGCCAGGTGAAGGTCACGCAGAGCAAGGTCCGCCGGAAGCGCATGGGCCACATCGAACTGGCCGCGCCGGTGGTCCACATTTGGTTCTTCAAGGCGATGCCCAGCCGGCTGGGTGCGCTGCTGGACATGAAGACCTCCAGCCTCGAGAAGGTCATCTACTTTCAGGACTACGTGGTCCTCGACCCGAAGGACACGCCGCTCAAGAAGCAGCAACTGCTGACCGAGGAGGAGTATCGGGAGGCCCGGGCCACCTACGGCGAGGGGTCGTTCGACGCCGAGATGGGAGCTGAGGCGGTCCGCAAGCTCCTGCTCGGGCTCGACCTCGTCACGTTGTCTCGCGAGCTCCGTGAGGAACTCGCCACCACCAACTCGAAGCAGAAGAAGAAGGATCTCGTCAACCGACTGAAGATCGTCGAGGCGATCCGCGACAGTGAGAATAAGCCCGAGTGGATGGTGCTCGATGTGATTCCGGTGATCCCGCCGGACCTGCGGCCGCTCGTGATGCTCGACAGCGGCAACTTCGCCACCAGCGACCTCAACGACCTGTATCGCCGGATCATCAATCGCAACAACCGGCTCAAGAAGCTGGTGGACCTCAACGCGCCCGAGGTCATCATCCGCAACGAGAAGCGGATGCTGCAGCAGTCAGTGGACGCCCTGTTCGACAACAACCGCTGCAAGCGGCCGGTGCTCGCCTCCAGCAACCGCCCGCTGAAGAGCCTGACCGACATGATCAAGGGCAAGCAGGGTCGGTTCCGTGAGAACCTGCTCGGCAAGCGGGTGGACTACTCGGCCCGCTCGGTGATCGTGGTCGGTCCGACGCTCCGGCTGCATCAGTGCGGCCTGCCCAAGAAGATCGCGCTCGAGCTCTATCAGCCGTTCATCATTCGCCGGCTCAAGGAACTCGGCCACGCCGACACGATCAAGAGTGCGAAGAAGATGCTCGAGCGCAAGGACGCCGAGGTCTGGGACATCCTCGAAGAGGTGATCCGCAACCATCCCGTGCTCCTCAATCGCGCCCCCACGCTCCATCGCATGGGCATCCAGGCCTTTGAGCCGGTGCTTGTCGAGGGCAACGCGATCAAGCTGCATCCGCTGGTCTGCAAGGGCTTCAACGCCGACTTCGACGGCGACCAGATGGCCGTCCACCTGCCCCTCTCGATCGAGGCCCAGGTCGAAGCCCACACCCTGATGCTCTCGACCAACAACATCTTCAGCCCGGCCAACGGCGCGCCGATCATCTCGCCCTCGCAGGACGTGGTGATGGGCTGTTACTACCTGACGATGTCGCTCCCCGGCCGTAAGGGGGAGGGATCGGTGTTCAAGGACTTCGCCGAGGCCGAGCTCGCACACGTGCTCGGCAAGGTGGATACCCACGCCCGGATCAAGGTGAAGCTGCCGGCCCAGCGGCGTCTCAAGACCGACGCCGAGTCGGCCTCGCAGCCGGGCGCAGTGATCGAGACCACGGTCGGGCGCGTGCTGTTCAACTCGATCCTGCCGTCGCCGATGCTCTTCTACAACATCCCGATGAAGTCGGGCGAGCTGGCCCGGGTGATCTCCGACTGCTACCAGACGCTCGGTCGGCGGAGCACCATCGACCTGCTCGACGACATGAACCGGATCGGGTTCAGCTGGAGCACCAAGAGCGGTCTCTCCTTTGCCACCGACGATCTGATCACTCCCTCGAGCAAGACGCGGATCATCGCCGACGCCGAGAAGGAAGTGATGAAGATCCTGAAGCGGTATCAGAAGGGCGTGATCACCGACGGCGAGCGATACAATTCGGTGCTCGACGCTTGGACGCACGCCCGCGAGCAGATCACCAAGGAGATGATGGCGGAGCTGGAGCAGGACACCGACGCCAAGCCGAATCGGCGGAGCGGCTACGTGAACCCGATCCAGTTGATGGCCCAGTCGGGCGCCCGCGGTGGCGTGGAACAGATTCGCCAGCTGGCGGGCATGCGCGGCCTGATGGCGAAGCCGTCGGGCAAGATCATCGAGGCGCCGATCAAGGCGAACTTCCGCGAGGGTCTGACGGTGCTCGAGTATTTCAGCTCGACCCACGGCGCCCGCAAGGGTCTGGCCGACACGGCCCTCAAGACGGCCGACTCGGGCTACCTGACCCGCAAGCTCGCGGACGTGGCCCAGAACGTCGTGGTCACGATGCATGACTGCGGCACCACGCAGGGCATCGAGAAGACGGTGATCTACCGCGGCGAAAAGGTGGACGTGAGCCTCGCGGACAGCATTCGCGGCCGCGTCAGCCGGGCCGACATCGTGCACCCCAAGACCGGCCAGGTGATCGTCCACGAGGACGGTCTCATCGATCGCAAGATGGCGGCGCAGATCGAGGAACTGGGCCTGGAGAAGATCCAGGTTCGCAGTCCGCTGACCTGCGAGGCGCCGCTGGGCGTCTGCCGGCTCTGCTATGGAATGGACCTCTCGACCGGATCGCTCGTCGAGGAAGGCATGGCGGTCGGCATCATTGCCGCCCAGAGCATCGGGGAGCCCGGCACGCAACTCACGATGCGGACCTTCCACATCGGCGGTGTCGGCCAGCGAGCGATCGAGGAGAGCGAGTACAAGACCAAGCGGGCCGGCACGGTGAAGTTCACCCGCCTGCGGACCGTGCAGAACGAACAGGGCGAGTCGATCGTCCTGGCTCGCAACTGCGAGCTTGCGATCGTCGATGCGAAGGGTCACGAACTGGAAAAGTTCGAGATTCCGGCCGGCGGCATCCTCAAGGTCGTGGAGGATCAGGAGATCAAGCCGGGCGCGATTCTGGTGCAGTGGGATCCGCACTCGATCCCGATCCTGGCGGAAGTCGCAGGCAAGGTTCGGTACGAGGATGTGGTCGAGGGCGAGACGCTCCGGATCGAAAAGGATCCCAGCGGTCACTTGCGGCGGATGGTGATGGAGCACAAGGGCGTCTACCACCCGCAGATCGTGATCGAGGACGAGAGCGGCCAGATCCAGGAGTTCTACTACCTGCCCGAGAAGGCCTACATCGAGGTTTCGCCGGGCGAGATGGTGAAGGCCGGCCACGTGCTCGCCAAGACGCCCCGCGAGGCGAGCGGTACGCAGGACATCACGGGCGGCCTGCCGCGGGTCACCGAGATCTTCGAGGCTCGCAAGCCCAAGGATCCGGCGATCATGGCCGAGAACGACGGCAAGGTCGAGATCAGCAAGGAGAAGCGACGGGGCAAGCGGTCCATCATCGTCCGTAGTGACAGTGGCATCGAGCACGAGCATCTCGTGGCCCACGGCAAGCATCTCCGGGTGCATCCGGGTGACTATGTCAGGGCTGGTGAGGCGCTCGTAGACGGCCCGCTCGTGCCGCACGACATCCTGCGGATCTCGGGTGAGGAGGAGGTGCAAAAGTACCTCGTCCGCGAAATCCAAAACGTGTATCGCAGCCAGCGGGTCGATATCGACGACAAGCACATCGAGATCATCGTCTCGCAGATGCTGCGGAAGGTGAAGATCGAGACCGTCGGTGACACCAGCCTCCTGCCGGGCAGCGTGCTCGACCGGTTCGAGTTCCGTCAGGCCAACGAGCGGCTTGCCGGTGCGGTGCGGATCACGGACAGGGGTGACAGCGAGTTTGCCGTGGGCGGTATCGTTCCCAAGGACGTGCTGGAGCAGGCCAACATCCAGATCGAGACCTTGGGTGGTGCGGCGGCCAAGGGGACCACGCCGAAGCCCGCCACCGCGAGCACACAACTCCTGGGCATCACCAAGGCCAGCGTGCAGAGTTCCAGCTTCATCTCAGCGGCCAGTTTCCAGGAGACGACCAAGGTGTTGACCGAGGCGGCGCTGGCCGGCAAGACGGACAACCTCGTGGGACTCAAGGAAAACGTGATTCTGGGCCATCTCATCCCGGCTGGAACGGGGTTCAACACGTTTCAGTCGGCGGAGGTCAGGGTCCGGCCCGAGGCACTCGAGTCGCTGCGGCTGGATCGTGAGAGCCTGCTGACCAGGCAGTTTCCGCTGCTGGAGGCCGCGGTGGCCGACGGTACCGAGGCCGGTGGCGACGCCGTCTCGGGTGTGGCGATGCTGGAGGCACCGGGCGAGCCCGAGTGAGCGGCGGTGGCGGCCCGGGGGCTGAGGAGCCGGCGGCTGGATCGGGTTGGGCCGGTCGTGCCGGTCGGTTTGACCTGCGCGAAACGGGTTTTTTGATTCGAGCCAGGTGTCGAACTAGCCTCCAGGGAGTGCCTTCACCCTCCCGGGAGAGACCTGATGCTCCGTCGCCTGTCGTCGCTGTTTCTCGTACCCTGCTGCCTGCTGACCGTAGCCCCAGCCCGCGGCCAGTTGACGCCCTATGACCCCTATGCCGACAGCCAGGAGGCGCCGGCACCGATCGCGGCAGACGGCACGATCCGGTGGGGCGTGTTCTACAAGTCGGCCGCCATCCAGTCGGCGTACCAGCGGCTCTGGAACCTGGGCGCCTGCCGGGGCACCAACCGTGCGATCACCGAGCCGGTCAACCGCAACAAGGTGATCATCGACCGTCTGCCGGAGTCGGACTTCGAGGGCAAGGTGGTCGCTGCGACGGGTGCGCTGGCCGGCGGCCTGATCGCCTTTCACGAGCAGGCTGCCGGCCAGACGGGCGAGCCACTGGTGGTGCAGCTCCATCCGGCCGGAGTGACACGGCTGCGGGTGACGGGGCGTGTGCCGGCCGCGGTCCTCAGGCCGGGGCTCATGGTGCGGCTGGTGGCCGAAGTCGATGAACGGGGCCGGACCGCCGATCCGATCACCGCGTTCGACATCGTCACACCGGGGGCCGACTTCAAGCCCGATCCGGTCAGGCCTGGCGTCCGCGGCGCGATCGTCGCAGAGGTGAAGCGGGTCCATCGGGACGTGGTCACGCTGGCGGTACCTGTGGGACCGGTCAGGCGCCTGACTCTGAAGGTGGCACCGGACGCCGTGGCCACGGTCGACGCATCGCGACTGGATCTCGTATCCGCGGGTGACTCGATCAGCATCACCGGGCGGCTCTGGGGCGGCGAAGGCGCCATGGGTGCGGGCACGATCTTCGCCTCTGACGTGACGATCACGAAGCTGCCCCTGCCGGGCGAGGTGGCCGTTCCCGCGGCTGGTGCCGTCGCCGGGCGGCCGTGACGCGGAACGCTGGAAACCCCGGCTCCCAGCCCCTACAGTGTCCGTTGGAAGCGGCGGCCAGCGTGGTCACGGCCGTGTCCGAACCGAGGGGCGGCGGGATGCGGAGCCGCCACGAGCGATGAATCGGTCCAGCACCTGGGTGGTCAGCGACAGCGGTCGGACGCCGGTGGTGAAGGTCGCCGCCCGAACCCTTCGCAAGCGGCTCGAGGCCGTGTGGCGCGAGCTCGCGGCGGCATGTCGCCCGCGGCACGATCCCGAGCGGGTGCACCAACTCCGGGTGGCCACCCGCCGGACGCTCGCGGCCCTGACGGCGTTTCGCGGGATCGTTCCCGCCAAACAGCGGGTCTGGTTCGAGAAGCGCCTGCGGCGGATTCGCCGGGCAGCGGGCGGCACGCGTGATCTGGACGTGCTCACCGGCCGGCTCGAGCGGGAGTCGTCCCGGACGGCCGCAGGGAACCCCCGGGGCGCCAAGGCGGCGGTCGTGCGCGAACGTCTGGTGACGATGCTGGCGAAGCGGCGGGATGTTTCCCGGCAGCCGATTCGGGCCGTGCGTGACGAGTTGCGGACGGCCGACTGGCCGGCGCGGGTGGAGCGGCTGATCGACGCGGTGATGGCCGCCGAGACGGGCGTGCGATTCGCCGACTTCGGGCGCCGCCGCTTTCGGCAGATGTTCAACCGGTTCTTCAGCCGGGCCGATCGCAGGCTCGACGAGCCATCCGAGATCCACCGGCTGCGGATTTCCGGCAAGAAGCTCCGGTACGCGCTCGAGATCTTTGCGCCCGTCTTTCCCGCCGCCGAGCGGACGGCCTGCTACGACGCCCTGGAGCGGCTCCAGGAGACGCTCGGCGAGTTCACGGACCACGCCTCCGCGGCCGACCGGTTCCGGCGCTGGGCCCGCGAAAAGGGCGTGGGTCCGGATCGCAAAGCGCTGGCCACCCTGCAGCGGATCGAAGATGACCGCGCCGAGGAGGCCCGCCGGGCCTTCATGAAGTGGTGGAAGCCCGCGCGGCGACGAGAGTTGCGGCGGAGCTTCGAACGCACGGTGCGACGAAAGCCTGCATGATGAAGACCACGATGCCGATTCCGTGCTCCCCGGGCCAGTCACGCCGGCGAGTGCTCCTGGTCGTGCTGGCGGCAATGGCCGGACCAGTGGCCGCCTCGGGCGGCGGGTTCGAGCCGACCGCGACCGACGGCCGTGACCCCCCGGAGCCTGCGCCGCCGGGCATGGTGTGGATTCCGGGGGGAGAGTTCTCCATGGGCTGCGCTGATCCGCGCCGGTTGCCCTTTGGCGGCAGTGATCCGATGGCCGACGCCCGGCCCATCCATCGCGTCAAACTCGACGGCTTCTGGATGGATTCCCACGAGGTGACCAACGACGCGTTCGCGGCGTTCGTCAAGGCGACCAATTACGTCACGGTGGCCGAACGGCCCCCCCGCCCCGAAGACTTCCCCGGTGCGCTGCCGGAAAATCTCGTGGCGGGCTCGATCGTGTTCGCGCCGCCCGCCGCCGCCGTCCCGCTCCGTGACGAGACGGGTGCCGCCCATCTCCGCTGGTGGTCGTACGTGGCCGGCGCCTGCTGGAAGCATCCGACCGGACCGGAAAGCTCGCTCGAGGGACGCGGCAACGACCCCGTCGTGCACGTGGCCTTCGCCGATGCCGAGGCCTACGCCGCTTGGGCCGCGAAGCGGCTGCCCACGGAGGCCGAGTGGGAGTTTGCGGCCCGGGGCGGCGCGGCCGGGAGCATCTATCCA
>CAMCPF010000079.1 GCA_945876515.1 Candidatus Kuenenia stuttgartensis | reverse complement strand
TGGTGTTGTAGCGGGTGACGCCCCCCTGCAACTGGTCGATGCCGTCGATCCGCACGGTGCCGGCCGCGGCGATCTCGAGTGGGCTGCCGTCGGGCAATCCCCCGGTGCCCCGCAGGTAGCCCAGGAGGAAGTAGTTGGCGCCGTGCTGCGAGACGAGTGTGCCGTCGGCCACACGGATGCCGTTGACCTGGTTGTCGAAGTTGCCGTTCACAAGCAGCGTGCCCGGGCCCGTTTTGACAAGCTTGCCCGCGCCTTGGACGAAGCCTGTCCAGGTCAACTGGACGCCGGCCGGCACCTCGAAGGCCGACTCGTTCGCCACGTTCATCGCACGGGTGACGGTGCCCGTGGAGCCGGTGAAGGCGAGCGTGCCCCCCTCGAGCGTCATGGTTCCCGTGCCGAGGGCACCACCCGAGGCAAACTCCAGCCGGCCGGCCGTGAGCCGCGTGCCACCGGAGTAGGTACTCGTTCCCGAGAGGGCGAGCGTGCCCGGGCCAGCCTTCACGAGCGTGCCGGCCGTGCCGTTGTTGGCGAGGGCGCCCGCATAGGCGAGGGTCGTGCCGGCGGCCACGTCGATCGTGCCGGAGCCGGTACCGGCGGCCGGGCCGATCGCGAGGCCCCGCGTGGCGGCGAGCGTGAACGACGCCGTGGTGGCGAGCGTGGTATCAGCGAGCACGAGTCGCCCCGCCGTCGCCGAGCCGGGCACGGCCCCCAGGCTGGCATCGGACGCGACGGAGACGCTGCCGGCCGCCACGACCAGCGGGCCCGAAAACGAGTTGCTACCGGAGAGGACGAGCGTGCCCGAGCCCTGCTGGCGGACGGTGCCCGCGCCGGAGACGCCGCCCGAGAACGTCGCCGTGTCGGCGCGGTCGAAGACGAGCGTGGTGCCCGCATCGACGGTCACGTCGGCCGCCAGGCTGCCCGCGGCGCCGCCGTCGCCCACTCGGAGCGTGCCGGCTGCGATGGTAACACCCCCGCTGATCGTGGCCGGCCCGGTGATCGCGAGCGTGCCAAACCCCGTCTTTGTGGCGCCGTTCATGCCGCCGAGCGTCGCGGCCACCGTGGCCATGGCATCGACCGCTACGGCCAGCTCGTTGACCGCGGCCGAGGCCCCGCCAAGCGTGAGCGTGCCGCCGCCCACGTTGAAGCCGTCCACCGTGAAGTCGAGGCCCTTGGAGGCCGTCAGCGATCCGTCCACCGTGACCGTGCCCGGCGAACCGACGAAGATGGCCGTCTTGGCTGGACTCCAGGCCACGACGCTGCTGCCGTCGTTCCAGGTCTGGCCCGCGGCCGACCAGGTGCCGCTGCCGCCGGTGGTCGCGCCGTCGGCCATCCAGGTGAGCGTCTCACCGGGCGTGAACTGGAGGTCGAGGCCGAGGGAGTCGCCGGTGAGCGCCAAGCTGAAGGCACCGCCGAGCAGCGAGTTGGCGAAGCCGCCCGTGCCGTTGGCCGCCGCGGTGGAGAACGTGAAGTGGCCCGGGTCGAAGCCGCTGATCGCCGTGGACGTGTTCACGATCCGCCACGAGCCGGCCGCGGTGGGATTGAAGTCGGCCACCGGGCCGTTCACATCCGGGCCGGTCGAGGCGAGCGACCAGAGGTTGATCGCGAAGGGCGTCTCCGCCGACAGCCCGGAGAGCGTGAGCGAGTCGGCCGAGATCAGGTCCCACTGCGACCCGGCCGTGCCTGCGGTGGAGAGCATCTGCCAGTTGTAGTTGCCCCCGGCCTGCCAGGTGAGCGGGCCGGTCGTGAGCGTGCCGGGGCTCATACCCGGGGCGATCGTGCCGCCCGAGCCAATGGTCACGCTGCCCGCCACGGTGCCGCTACCGGCAAGCGACTGCCCGGCGCCGCGGGTGAGCCCGCCGGCCAGTGCCGAGACGTCAAAAGTTGCACCCGGCGACACCACGATCGACGACGAGGCCAGGCTGGCGGCCGCCCCCAGGGTGAGCGTGCCCGCCTCCACGAACGTGCCTCCCGCGTAGGTGTTTGCGGCGGTGAGGGTCGTCGTGCCGCCGGCGAGTTTGCGGATAGCCCCGCTGCCGCTGATCACGCCGCTGAAACTAACCGCGTCGGAGCGGTTGAAGGCGAGCGTGCCGTTGTTGGTAACGTTGCCGGAGATGGAGCCTGTTGCACCTCCCTCACCGATGGCCAGCGTGCCCGCGTCGATGATCGTGCCGCCGGAGTAGGTGTTGGTGGCCGTGAGCGAGAGCGTGCCGGTGCCGAGCTTTCGCAGGGCGCCGCCGCCGCTCACCACGCCCGCCGCCGTGACGGCATGCTCGTTCGTGTTGATCGGATAGGTGGCCGCGAGTTCGATCGGGTTGGGCACCGTCATCGGCAGGTTGAATCGCAGGTTGCCGAGCGTCAGATTTTGGTTTGCGTCGAGCCGCACGAGGTTCGCCGGGTCGCCGAGGCCGCCGGCGTTGCCGACGATCAGCGCCCCACGGTTGATGTTGATCCGGCCGCGGAACGTGTTGGCCCCCGAGAGCGTGTAGCTCGTCGTGCCGTCGCCGCCCACACTCGAGTTGAAGAAGAGCGTGGCGTTCGGGCCACCCCCGCTGATGATGCCGGTGAGGTCGAGGTTCGTGCCCGTGGTCTGGCCCGACGAGTTCTTGACGATCGTGTAGCTGGTCGCCGAGGCCGGGGCCGGCAGGACGATCGCCGGGGCGAACGTCTGGGCGGCGGTGTTGGCCACCGTGAGCGTGCGGGCGGCTGTGCCGGTGAGCGTGACGGTGCCCGTGCCCAGGCCCGAGCCGCTGGCGATCGAAATGCTTCCGGCTTCCCAGGTGGTGCCGCCGGCAAACGAGTTGGTGCCCGAAAGCGTGAGCGTCCCTGCACCCGACTTCCGCAGACTGCCGGCGCCGCTGATGGCACCTCCGACGGTGATTGCGTCGGAGCGGTTCACGGCCAGCGTCGCCCCGGAGGCGATCGTGACGGCGGTCGCCGGGATCGTGCCGATCGTGCCACCACTGCCGATCTGGAGCGTGCCGGCGTTGACGTTCGTGGCGCCGGTGTACGTGTTGGCACCCGTCAGTGTCAGCGTGCCGTCACCGACCTTGACGAAGGCGGCCGTGGTCGTGCTCGACACGATGCCCGAGATCGTGGCCGAGTTGCCCGTCGCGACGCCCACGAGTGCACCGGCGGCGATCTCAACCGCGTTGGCGATCGAGAAGTTACCCAACTGAAGGGCTCCGTTCGGGTTGGCATTGCTGTTGAGCCGAATCTTTGCCGTGCCTGCGGCGGACGAGTTCCCGAGGATCAGCGGGCCCCGCTGCACGTCGATCGTGCCCGCGAAGGTGTTGGTGCCATTGAGCGTCAGGGCGCCGGAGTTTTGCCCGGAAGCACCTCCGGTAAAGAAGAGGACGGTGCTGGCGCCCCCGCCGGAGATATTGCCGTTGATGACGGTGCTCGATGTATTCGGGGTCGCGAGCGTCCAGTTGCCCGCGAAGTTGCCGATCGAGAAGTTGTTGGCGAACGTGGCGGCGGTGCCCGACACATTGAACGTGCTCGCCGCCGTCACCGACACCGTGCCACTGCCGAGGCCACCGCCCACGGCCGTGATCGCGCCGGCGTTGACGGTGAGCCCGCCGGAGAACGTGTTGCCCGCATTGGTGAGCGAGAGAGTGCCAGTGCCGTTCTTGGTGAGCGGCCCCGAACCGTCGACGGCCCCGGACACGGTGAGCGTCCGGCCGCTCGCCACGTTCCAGGCCTGGGTCGCCCCAACCGTGAGGCCGCTGGCAATGGAGAGGTTCTGCGTGGCCGAGGCCATGTCGATCCCGGCGGTGCCGAGCGTGATCGTGTTGCCGGCTGAGATCGTCGCCGCGCCGCCCGGATTGACGATCCGGATCCCCTGCCAGGAGAGGTCGCCGCCGAGCACCGCGGTGTTGGCTCCAGTGACCGTGCTGTTCCAGACGGCGACGTCGTCGCTCGTAGGAGCGGTGCCGCCGGTCCAGCTCGTTCCCAGGCCGAGGCTGTCGGCGTTGTTGGCCTTGATGACGTCGGCCGCAAGGCCGAACCGCGGCAGGAGGAGCGCGACTGCCACGGCGAGATACGCGGCGCCGAATCGCAGTCGTATGGCGCGCGACAGCGAGGACACGGGTGAACCACTCATGAGGCGACTCCACGCAGCGGCGAGAGCGGGGCAGCTGCCCGCTTCGACCTTCGGATGCTCTCACAGCAGGCCCTGCGGAGCCACAACCGCGAGCGCATGTGTTTTGGATTACTTGCGCAGGCCAACTTCCCCGATCCTGGCAAATCGCGATCATTTGGAATGCGTGAGCCTTGTGGTTTTGGCCCCTTTTTTGATCGGAGACGCAGCAGCCGTTAGCCTCTGGGGGTCGAGTGGCCCTGGTGGCCCAACCCGGAACTGTCGTGCGCGTCCGCATCGCCTTGCTCGTTGAATCGTCCACGTCCTGGGGTACCGGGATCGTCGCGGGCGTGGGGCGGCACGTGGCCGCCGCCGGGCTCGACTGGGATCTGTGGCACGAGCCGCATGGCCGGGGCGAAGAACTCAACCTGCCGACCGGCTGGCAGCCCGACGGGGTGATCGCCCGCGTCACCCACGATGGCCTCGCCCGGGCCATTTTCGAGGCCCGGATCCCCGCCGTGGACGTGTCGTGGTATCGGCTCGACCCGGAGATCTCGCGGTGCAGCGTGCAGGAGGAGAATGCGGCCGAGGTCTCGGCCCGTTACCTCATGGATCTGGGCCTGCGACAGTTCGCCTACGTCGGCAGCAGCCGGCGGCCGGGCTACGTGGACCGCCTCGGGACCGCCTTCGCCGCCTCGCTCACCGCCCGGAGCCTGCCCACCGACACCTTCGATCCCGCGGCCTGGCCCGACCGCCTTGGGCACGGGCCCGACGACGGCCTGGCTCGCTGGCTCGGCTCGCTCGCCAAGCCCATCGGCCTGTTCACGTTCGACAGCTTCACGGCCCGGCGCGTCACAGAGGCCTGCCGCACGGCCGGCATCGACGTCCCCGGCGGGGTGGCTGTGCTGGCCGGCGAACACGACGAACTCGTCAGCCACCTCACCAGCCCGCCGCTCTCGAGCCTCGATCACTCTCCAGAGCAGGTCGGCCGCCGTGCCGCCCGATTGCTCGCCGACCTGCTGGCCGGCCGGGCGGCGGCCCCGGTCACGATCGAACTGCCCACCGGCGGCGTCGTCACGCGGCGGAGCACCGACACGCTCGCCATCACGGATCCGATCGTGGCGGCAGCCGTGCGGTTCATCCGCGAGCGGGCCCACGAAGGCATCGCCGTGGCCGACGTTGTCGCCCACGCCCGAGCGTCCCGGCGCTGGCTGGAGCAGCGGTTTCGCACGCAGCTCGACCGCACCCCCGCCGAGGAGATCCGGCGAGTGAAGATCGAACGCGTCCGCAAGCTGCTCTCGTCAGGCGACGAGCCGCTCGAGGACGTGGCCGCGGCTAGTGGCTTCAACTACGCGGAGGTGATGACCAGGGTGTTCCGCCGTGAGATAGGCATGACGCCCTCAGCCTACCGCCGCCGGTCCCGGGGGTGAGTGGTCGCCGCGGTTGCGGACGCGGCGACGGCGGGGCTAGCCTCTGGCAGATGAATCGACGCGATCTCTTTGCAAGTGCTGCTGCCGCCGGGGCGGCCGCCCTCACCACCCGGCCGGCCTCGGCCACGGCTGCTTCCGCCGCCGTCCGCGTGGCCCACATCACCGACACCCACATCACCCCCGACCGGAAAGCCCCCGAGGGGATGGCGGCCCTGTTCGCCCACATGTTCGACCGGCCCGACCGGCCGGAGATCGTGCTCAACACGGGCGACACCGTGATGGCGATCGACGGCGGCGTCACCGGAGCCTCCGCCGCCACACAGGTGGGGCTCTGGAAGGATGCTGCGAAGCACTGCCCCGTGCCGATCCAGAGCTGCCTCGGCAACCACGACATCTGGGGCGGCAAGGAGCCGACGGCCGAAGTGCCCGCCGAGAAGGCTGGTGCCGCCCTGATGGTCGAGGCCCTCGGCATGCCGCATCGCTGGCACTCCTTCGACCACGGCGGCTGGCACTTCGTGGCCCTCGACAGCATGTCAGCCCTGGGGGCGGTGTCGGACGAGCAACTCGCGTGGCTCGAGCAGGACCTCTCCGCCACGCCCAGGGACCGGCCAGTGTGCGTGCTCAGCCACCTGCCGATCGTGAGCGTGACCTCGTCGCTTTACGGCGACAGCCGCCGGCGAGGCAACTCGATCGACGTGCCCGGTAGCTGGCAGCACGCCGACTGCTGGGTGCTCAGCGAGATCTTCCGCACGGCCGGCAACGTGAGACTCTGCCTTTCGGGCCACATGCACACGCAGGACCGGTGTGAGTACCGCGGCACCTGGTACATCTGCGGCGGAGCTGCCAGCGGCGCCTGGTGGACCGGAGCCGAGTATGGGTTTCCTCCCTGCTACGGCCTCGTCGACCTCTTCCCCGACGGCCGCTTCGACTACGCGTTCGTCGACTACGGCTGGCCGGCCCGCGAGTGGCGGGGCAAGCAGCGGGGCTGAGCGGGTCGGGGAACGGCTGCGGCCGGTTTGCCGGGCCCGCTCGATGTGGCACAATCCCGGGTGGCGAATCGGGGAGTTCCCGGTCGCATTCATCCGCCCAGGCACGACAGTCCCGAGGAGTTTCTCATGGCCCGTCCCGTCACGCTGTTCACCGGCCAGTGGGCCGACATGCCGCTCGACGACCTCGCCCGCAAGGGCCGTGAGTTCGGCTACCAGGGCCTCGAACTCGCCTGCTGGGGCGACCACTTCGACGTCACACGGGCCCTCGAGGAGAGCGGCTACTGCGCGGCCAAGCGGGACCAGCTCGAGCGGCATGACCTCGCCTGCTACGCCATCTCCAACCACCTCGTTGGCCAGGCCGTCTGCGACCGGATCGACGAGCGGCACAAGTCGATCCTGCCGCCGCACGTCTGGGGCGACGGCGACCCCTCCGGCGTCAACCGGCGTGCTGCCGAGGAAATGAGGAACACCGCCCGGGCCGCCCAGAAGCTCGGCGTCTCGGTGGTCAACGGGTTCACAGGCTCAGCGATCTGGCCCCTGCTCTATTCCTTCCCGCCGGTACCCGAGTCGATGATCGAGGCCGGCTTCGCCGAGTTCGCCGATCGCTGGCATCCGATCCTCGACGTATTCGCCGAGTGCGGCGTGCGGTTCGCGCTCGAGGTCCATCCCACCGAGATCGCCTTCGACATCTTCACCGCCGAGCGAGCCCTCAAGGCGCTCGGCCGCCGCGAGGAGTTCGGCTTCAACTTCGACCCCAGCCACCTCCACTGGCAGGGCGTGAACTCGGTGGAGTTCATCCGCACCTTCTCCGACCGGATCTATCACGTCCACATCAAGGATGCGATCGTGACCCTGAACGGCCGGACGGGCATCCTCGCCAGCCATCTCAACTTCGGCGATCCGCGCCGGGGCTGGGACTTCCGCTCCCCCGGCCGTGGCGGCGTGGACTTCGAGGAGATCATCCGGGCCTTGAACCAGGCCGGCTACGAGGGGCCGCTCTCGGTCGAGTGGGAGGATTGCGGCATGGACCGTGAGCACGGCGCCGCCGAGGCGGCCCGGTTCGTCAAGAACCTCGACTTCGCGCCGAGCAACGTGCAGTTCGACGCGGCCTTCGCCGAGTCGTGAGCAGGTCCTGGGCCCGGCCGATCGCGACGGTGCGGCGGTGCCTCACGGCGGCCGTCATGACGCTGGTCCCGGTCGTTGCGACGGCCGCCCCGCGGGCCGAGCCGGCCAAGTCGCTGGCCAAACTCGACGAGGAATACGCGGCGGCGGAGCAGGACCTGCTCCGCCGCTGCGAGATCGACGGCCACGGTGACCTCGCCGCCGTCATCAAGGCCTGGCAGCTGCCTTCGCTCGAGGGCCGGCAGGTCGCCCTGGCGATCCCGCCGTCACTCGCGACTCCCGCCTGCGTGGACGGCGACGCCGCGCGGTCGATCTGGAACGACTTCCTAGCGGCCCGGCGGGCCCGGGCGACCGGCACCTTCGAGCACGCCCTCTGGGCCGCGGCTGCCCACGACCGTCAGCCGACGCGGGCGGAACTGACCAGGCCCGATCCGAGCGCCACCCCGTCGGGGCCTCAATCATGCGAGGCCATCCGACTGGTCTTCCTCACGCTCCGCGACGACCCCGACCACGCCCGGGCCCGGGCGGTGGGCGGCTGGGTGCGCCGCGGCGACCGCTGGGAGTGGCCCGAGGCGGCGCGGCGGCTCGACAAGGCCGAGGAATATGACCCGCAGTTCGGCTGGATGCCGAAGAGCAGGCTTGGCCGCCACCGCGACGGCGAACGCTACCTCAGGGGCCGCTGGGTGAAAGCAGCCGAAGACGACGCGACGCTGCGGGAGGTCAAGCACGGGCGGCAGTTCGAGTCCGATCACTGGGAGATCGTCTCGACGGCCCCCCCACCCGTCACGGGCGACCTCGCGGCCCAGTTGGAGAGCACGCGGCTTGTGTGGCTGCAGTTCTTTGGAGCCTTTGCCGTCGAGCCTGCCGACCTCGAGAAACGGCTGGCCGGCCGCGGCCGGATCAGCCCCCAGACGCCTCACTCCGCGATCCTCTGCGGCAGCCGCGCGCAATACACGGACGAACTCCGCCGGCTCGAACCGCTGATCGACATCACCGACGGCATCTACTGGCAGCCCACCGCCACGATCTGGTTCTTCGCCGACCCGGCCGGCCCGCCGGCGGTCACCGTGCGGCACGAGGCGTTTCATCAGCTGTTCGCCGAGTCCCGCCCCGACTTCCTCAAGCTCAGGGCCGAGCCCGGCCGCCGCTGCGGGTTCTGGGCCGTGGAGGCCGCGGCCCTCTATGCCGAGTCGATCGCGAAGACGGAGTTTGGCTGGACGATCGGCGGCCGCGACGCGGGCCGGGGGCCGGCGGCCCGTAACCTGCTCGCCAAGGACACGCTTCACGTACCGCTCGCTGACCTCACGGCCCTCGGCCGCGAGGCCTTCCAGGCTCACGACCGAGTCGCCGACCTCTACGACGAGTGCGGCGGCCTGGCCGACTTCTTCATGAACGCCCACGGCGGCCGCTACCGCGAGTCGTTCGTCGAGTATCTCGTGCGGGTCTACTCCGGTACCGCCGACCCCGACGCCCTCCCCCGCCTCTGCCGCCGATCGTTCGCAGAGCTCGAAGCGGAGTATCGGAAATACATCCTCGAGTAGAACCATCGCCAACCTCTGGATAGCGCAGGGCTGCCCCTGCCACACGAGCCGGCCTTGGCGGCAAGCGAAGCCAGGATGGCGAGAGCGCAGCCGGCATGGAGTGCGCGGAGGGCAGGATGCCCGAAGCGAGCGTCCGGCGATGGGGCATGGGCAGCCCTGAGCCCGTGCTACCGACGAAGCCCGCGTTTGCTACACTCCCGCCGTCAATCCGCCAGCCAAGGAGCACGCATGTCCGCGACCGACATCGACCGCCTCGCCATCGATACGATCCGCACCCTCTCCATGGACGCCGTCGAGGCGGCCAAAAGCGGCCACCCCGGCACCCCGATGGCCCTGGCACCGGTGGCCTACACGGTGTGGAAGGACTTTCTCCGCTACGACCCTGCCGATCCGCTCTGGCCCAACCGCGACCGGTTCGTGCTCTCCTGCGGCCACGCCTCGATGCTGATCTACTCGCTGCTCCACCTTGCGGGCGTCCGCCGTGGGCGGCCCGGTGAGGCCGGCCACGACGAGCCGGCCGTGTCGCTCGAGGCGATCAAGCAGTT
>CAMCPF010000078.1 GCA_945876515.1 Candidatus Kuenenia stuttgartensis | reverse complement strand
GATCATTCAAGCGGAGGACGGTGGGTTCGTAGCGATCTGCCCAGGCCTCGACGTCTGCAGCCAGGGCGACACAGTCGAGGAGGCTCGAGCCAACCTTCAGGAAGCGTCCAGCTTTTCTTCGAGACGGCGCCGCCGGATGAAGTCTCGCGCCGGCTATCCAACGAGGTGTACGTGACTCAGTTGGAGGTCGCGGTTGGGTAAGCTTCGCGTCCTCTCAGGCGTTGAGACCTGCCGATGATCACGCCGACGCGTAGCCCGACTCTGTGCGGCGGGCGTGGCCGAGGGCTACGAGGGTGTCGAGGATTTCCTCCACCCGCGGGGCCTTGGCGTGTTTGAACTGCCGGGCCAGATCGGCGGCGGTCACGACCTCGCCGGCGACGGCGAGCGACGCCCGCACGGCCCGGGTCTGCTCGGCCAGATCCTTGGGCCAGGCCTGCTTGGTCGCCTTGGCGGCTTTGGCACGAGCGGGCTTCGGGGGCTTGCTCACGGCCTCCTTGGTCGCTGACTTCTTCGCGGCACGCTTGCCGCGCTTGACTGGTTTCGCGGCGGGCTCGTCGGCGTCGTCGTCATCGCCGATGTCGATTTCCTGCTGCACGTCGCCGCTCGCACCCTTGGCCTGAAACTCGGGCCGCAGCCAGCGGACGAGGCCGCGCTTCTCCTCGGCGGCCCGCTCGTGGTTGAGCGCCACCAGCCGCTCCAGGATTTCGTCGTCGGTGAGCGTGACCGGCCAGCCGTAGGCGTCGAACACCGCCGCATCGAGATCGTCGTGGATTTTTCGGAGCACGCTCACGAGGCCGTCGTCGTGGATTTTTCGTTCCTTGTCGGTAAGGGCTTCGCCCGAGCGGAGCTTTTCGAGGACGTTGTACATCCCCGTGATGGTCAGCCCCGGATGCGCCGCCTGCTGCTTCTTGCGGTGCGTATCGAGGGCCTCGCCGAGTTCACGGATCCGGTGTTTCTGCGGCTCGGTCGCGGTCGGGAACGGGAATGGCAGGAAGCAGGGCCCGTTTTGGTATCGCGGGTCGTTGCCAATGCCCATGCGGCCGCCAGTAGTGAGTGCCCACTTGACGTGCAATTTGCTGCTCAAGGCGCCAAGAACGTACCCGTCATCGACGGCGATCGCTGCAAGCGACCCGTCGGCCAGGCATTCTGGCAAATCGAAGAAGACAAAGACGCGGTGCTTTGCGACTTCGGACGTTCCGATGAAGCGACGTAGCCCCTGACAAGCTCGACGCATCTTTGGCCGTGGCTCAGCGAAGATCCACCAGTTCAATCGATACGAATCCCGCTTGTTCTCGTCGCGCTCGGGCTTCACCCGGTCGTGGGCGATTTGGAGGCCAGCCGGAAACTCCTTAAGCGCGTCGCTCTCCGACAGGCCAAAGAAGTCGATGACGTGCCTTCGTTCAGGGGTTTTCGTGATGTCACTACCGGCAACAAGGACGCGCAGGAAACGCGCGACGGCGGGATCATGTCGAACCAGTGTCTCGCGGGTTGGGGCGTCGATAAGAAACCCCTTGCCGGAGAGCTTGCAGCCCTGGAAGCAGAGTTCCGTGTTTGCCTTCAGAGGCACGCACGCGCTTGCAGCGGCGGCGGTTCCAGCTTCTAGGTCTGCACTTATTCGCGCAAATGCTTTGTCGCGTAGCAGACTGGCCGCGTCGTCCTCGGTGCCGTCCTCCTCGACCACCTCGATGAGCCGTCCGGAACGCGCGGAAATGCATCCTGTGGTCATGGCCACCCGAACTGCTGCACCTTCGGTGGCGTCTACCCATGGGTGATCACTTATTGCGAACGCAATTCCCAGGGGCTGCTTCGGAGCATCGAGGTGTTCTGCAACGACTCTTCGATTGAAAGTCTGTGTAATCGAGTTGGTCGTAATCAGTCCAAACCGGCGCAGGACCCCTGCACGCGTCAGCCTCGCAGCCTTGTCCCACCAATACATGACGTAGTCCGCAGTCTCTGGGACGTCGTCGTACGTCGTCCGCAGTGTCGCGGTGTACTCATCCCCGAGCACCGCCCGCATCCGCTTGTTGCCGATGAACGGTGGATTGCCCACCACAAAATCCGCCTTTGGCCAGTCGGCCTTGCGCGGGTTCACGTACCGCTCGACCGCCACGCGGGCCGTGTCGTCGGGCACGTCCTCGCCCGTCACCGGATGTTTTTTCATGGTCACACCGTCCCACCGCGTGACTGGTTTTCCCGCGTCGTCGCGGACGAGTTCCTTCCTGTCGTATTCCAGCAGCGCATCGCGGCATTCGATGTTGCCGTAGGCCTGCAGGATCGGCTCGGAAAAACTCTCCGGGCTCTTGCGGTCGCGCAAGTGCCACTGGAGCCAGCCGATCCAGAGCACCACCTCCGCGATCGCCACGGCCCGGGGGTTGATCTCGATCCCCAAGAACTGCCGGGGATCGACCGTCCGCTCCATGTGCTCGAGATCGGCCTGCGTCTCGCCGAGCTGCCCGAGCCAGTCGCGGGCCTCGGCCTCGATTTCCTTGAGCTTCACCATCGACACATAGAGAAAGTTGCCCGTACCGCAGGCCGGGTCGAGCACGCGGAGCGCCGTCACCTCGTCGAGAAACTTGCGGGCCTCCCCCCTGGCCTGCTCGAGCCGGCCGGCGTTGGCCTCGGCCAGGCTCGCCGCCCGGGCCGCCTCCCAGTCATCGCGGATCGGCTCGATGATCGTGGGCACGACCAGCCGCTCCACATACGCCCGCGGCGTGAAGTGGGCCCCGAGCTTGTGCCGCTCCCGGGGGTCGAGGGCCCGCTCCAGGAGCGTGCCGAAGATCGCGGGCTCGACGTCCTTCCAGTCGCAGCGGCCGGCGTCGATGAGCAGGCCGATCTCCTCGGCGTCGAGCGGCAAGGGGTCGTGCTCGCGGAAGATCGAGCCCTTGAACTGCTTGATCCGGGTGCGGAGCGCCGTCGAAAAGCCCCCCTGCCCCATCGTCTTCCAGACTTCCGAGACCAGCGGCACGAACTGCTCGGGTGAATCCTTCAGGCTCTCCAAGAGGCTCGTAAACCCGCCCCGCGGCGTGAGGCAGACATCCTCCGAGAAAAACGTGAACAGGCAGCGGATCAGGAACCAGGCCACCTGCTCCGGCTCGTAGTCCTTGGCTTCGAGCCGCCGGGCGAGCACGGCGATCCGGCCGGCGATCTCGCGGGTGACCTTCGCCGAATGGCGGGCCGGGTCGAGCGTTAAGGGGTCGAGCCAGAGCGTCGTGAGCCGCTCGCGAATGCCCGCGTCGCGAAGATCGTCGAGGCCGAAGCGATGGCTGCGGGCGTCGGGAAACGCCGTGTAGACCTTCCCCAGCCGGGAAAAGTCGGCATACAGTTCGAACGAGTGGCCGATGTCGATCACGAGCAGAAACGGCGGGTTGTCGTCGGGCAGGGCCCGCACGTAGCCCTCGGCCTGGCCGCGGGCGGCGATCATCGAGTCGTCCCAGCCGGCCGTGCCGCGCACGCTCGTGCCGCTCTTGCGGCGGGCCTTGGGGGCGGCCGGATCGGCGACGGAGAGCGGATCCTTGGCCTCGCGGGCCACCGACTGCTTCGTCTCGCAGACGAAGGCCCCCTTGCGATAGAGATCGATGTAGCCCGTCGAGGTCTTGCCGTCGGGGTTTTGGAACGTCACCGCCTTGTCGAACACGTAGCGGTTCACCGCCTCATCGGCCACGCTCGGATCGGGCCGCGGCACGCCGAGCAGGTCGCAGAGCTCGGCCAGAAACAGCTGGTAGTTGGCCCGCTCCGCGCCGGCGCTCGTGCCCCAGCGGGCGATGAAGGCTTCGAGTGCGGCGTCGGCACCGCTCCCCTGCCCTGCTACGTGCTTTGATTCAGTGCCGCTCGCCTCGCGCATGGGCCCGAGCATACCCGCTCCCACGAGGGGATCGCGAGGCGGCCCGCCGCCTGGACCGGCTCAGGCCAGCACGGCGGCGATCGGGGTGCCGCCGCCGCCGATCTTGAAGGGGCGGCCGTTGGGGGCTTCGAACTCCTTCTCGTACGGCAGGCCGCAGGCCGCCGCGATCGTGGTATTAAAGTCGGCCACCGAGACGGCATCGCGGTCGGGCGAATGGCCCCGCTCGTCGGAGGCGCCGTGGACCACGCCCGGCTTGATGCCCGCCCCGGCCAGCAGGCAGGAAAAGACCGCCGGGTGGTGGTCACGGCCGGCGTTGTCGTTGATTCCGGGCGACCGACCGAACTCCGTCGCCAGCACCACCAGCGTCGTGTCGAGCATGCCCCGCGAATCCAGGTCGTCGAGCAGGCCGGCGAGGGCGGCGTCGAGCTGGCCCGCGTGCCCGGGTAGCTCGTCGAAGATGTCGCGGTGCATGTCCCAGTTGCCGAACTCCACCTCGACGCACCGCACGCCGGCCTCGACCAGGCGGCGGGCGAGCAGGCAGCCCTGGCCGATCCGCGACAGGCCGTACTGTTCCCGGGTCTTTTCTTTCTCGCGGGCGATGTCAAAGGCCTCCAGGTCCACGCTGCCCAGCAGCCGGACGGCGTCCTTGTAGAGCTGGTCGTAGGCCGCGATCTGCGGGCCGGCGTAGCGCAGGCGGAAGTCGCGGTCGATCCGGTCGGCGAGCGAGAGCCGCCGCTCGAAGTTCTGCTGCGACAGGTAGGCGGGCCGGACGGTGTTCTCGAGGCCGCTCTCGGGATCGGCCACGGGCACCGGAGTGACTTTGGGGTCGAGGAAGCCGGGCCCGGGGTGCTCGTTGCCGTTGCCGACGAGCACGAAGCCGGGCAGCTCACGGCTCCGCGGCCCCGCGGCGTGGAGCAGCCACGACCCGAACGATGGGTGCTGGATGCTGTTGATCTGCGGGTAGGCCGTCCGCATCAGGTAGGTGCCCTGCTGGTGGTCGGCGGTCTCCGTGGTCATCGAGCGGATCACCGCCAGCCGCTCGGACATGCCGGCGAGTCGGGGCAGGGTCGAGCCGAAGCGGATTCCAGGCGTCTTGGTGGCGATCGCCTCGGTTTCCCCCTGCGACTCACTGCCCGGCTTGGGGTCGAAGGTGTCGAGGTGGCTCATCGCGCCCCGCATCATCAGATAGATGACGTTGACCCCCCCCTTCCCCGCCGCCTCGGTCGCCGCCAGTCGGGCCGCGAAGGCGGGGCACAGGCCGACGCCGAAGGCCGCCCGGGCAGCGGTGCCGAGCAGGTCGCGGCGCGAGAGCGACCGCGGCTGGCGGGGCGTGGCGTGTAGGCTCGCAGGGGCCGAACAATGCGTGGCTGACATGGCTGACTCGCTGATTACTGGATGAAGATGAACTCGCGGGTGTTGAGCAGGGCCCAGATCACGTTGCCGAAACCGGCAGCCCGATTCTCGGCCGTGAGCACCTCTTGGACGGCGAACCGCCGGTCCTCGGCCGACGGCCGGTGCGTGAGCACGGAAAGGAAGACGACGTCGATCGCCTGCTCAGGCCCTCGGGACGTGACCTCGTCGTAGATCACCGATCCCTTCTCGAGCATGGCGTGCGTGATCGGCCCGTTGAACATCGCCAGGATTTGCGGCACCGTCGCCACCTGCCTGGAGCCCTCGATCGTCTCGCGATCGCTTTGGCCGAACTGCCGCATGAAGTGGCCCAGCGGCAACGGCGCGGGCTGCTCGCTGGCCCGCACGAGCAGCTGGCCGTTGTACCCACAGACGGCTGCGAGCGACCGCTGGTAGCGGCCCGGTTGGTAACGGGCCATGAACTCCTGCTGCTTGGCGATCACCGCGGCGAGGTCGGCCCGCTCGATGTCGAGGCTGGCGGCGGCGGCGATGTCGGACGCCGTGGGCCGCTGCACGCTCCACGGGTCATGGGCGATGAGCACCAGGAGCGAGTCCCAGAGTTGCTCGGCCGTCATCCGCCGAAGGGCGGGCCCGGTGAACCGAAAGGGCTCGCCGGCCGAGGGATCGTGGAGCACGGCCCGCCGCTGCCAGGCATCGGTCGTGACCAGGATCCGCACGAAGTCCCGCAGATCGAAGTCGAGCCGCAGCATCTCGTCGGTGAGGTGCTCGAGCAGGGCCGGATGGCTGGCCGGATTCTCCTCGCGAAAGTCGTCGACCGGCTCGACGAGGCCGACGCCCATCAGCTTCTTCCAGAGGCGGTTGGCGATCGTCCGGGCGAACTGCCGGTTGTCATGGGCGACGATCCAGGCCGCGAACCGCTCGCGCCCCCCGGCCGCGTGGGCCGAGGCCGGCACCTCACCCCAGAGCACCTTCGGCTCGACCGCCGCCAGTGGCTCGGCGTCGTCGTATTGGTAGTCGGCGGGCAGCCTGAGCGGCTCATCGCGATAGCTCACCGACGTGGCGTTGGCAAGGACGAACTGCGCGATCGCCGCGGCGTTCGGGGCGTTGGTTGCCCGCACCTCGCGGAGCAGTTCCCGGGTGTGCGGGCTCACGGGCTCCCGGTTCTTCATCGTCTTCGCCCCCTCTGCCCCGAGCCGCATCCGGGTGCCGGAGGTGAGCGCGGCCAGTTCGTAGAACTCCCGCTGCGTCCAGTGGTCGAAGGGATGGTCGTGGCACTGAGCGCAGCCGATCTGCGTGCCGAGCAGCACGCGCACGGTGTTGTCGACGTACGGCAGCGGCATCCCCTGGTCGCGAAGCTGGAAGCCCACCGCCGGGTTCTCCCAGATCCGGCCGTCGGCGGTGAGCATCTCGTGCATCCACTCGTCGTAAGGCTTGTTGGTGCGGATCGCCTCCTTCACGTAGGAGAGATAAGGCTCGAAGGGGAACTGCTTCTGCGGCCGCTCCGCCAGTCGAAGGATGTCGGCCCACCAGTTGTAAAAGTGGCTGACATAGTCGGGGCTCTCGAGCAGCCGGTCCACGAGCTCGGACCGCTTGGCCGCGCCCCGCGCGCTGAGAAACTTCACCGCCTCGTCGTGGGTGGGGATCCGACCGGCGAGTTCCAGGTAGGCCCGCCTCACGAACTGCTCGTCGGTGAGCTTCTGGGAGGGCTTGACGCCGTGCTCGCGCCAGTGCTCCGCCAGCAGGGCGTCGATCCGTTCAGCGGCGGTCGCGACCGCGGGCCGGGAAGCACGATCGACCAGGGCCACCTCGAACGGCGGCCGCCGCGGCTTCTCCATTACGGCCTCGGGCAGCCGTGAGGGCCGGGCCCCGTCCCGAGCCGCCTTGCGGGCCGCCCTGCGGTCTCCCGACTGATCGGCCCCTTGCAGATCCACCGTGGTCAGGCAAAGACCGGCCAGGAGCGTCACGGAAGCCCCGGCCCAGGCGAGGAACCGCGTCAACTGATTCATGTTCATGGCACAGATTCCTGGAATCCGGGGCCAACGCACGCCCGCGTCAGGCCGGCTGGCCTTCCTCGACGACCACGCCGAGCTTGCGGAACCGATCGTACCGCTCGGCCACGAGCACGTCGGCCGGACGGGCCACCAGTTCGCGGAGTGACCGCGCGAGATAGGTCTTGAGCCGCATCGCCATCTGCCCCGGATGCCGATGGGCGCCGCCGGCCGGCTCCTCGATCACGGCGTCCACCACGCCGAACGCGGCGAGGTCCCGCGACCGGAACCGCAGCGCACGGGCCGCGTCGGCCTTGTATTCCACGCTCTTCCACAGGATCCCGGCGCAACCCTCCGGGCTGATCACGCTGTAGTAGGCATGTTCGAGCATCGCCACCCGGTCGCCCACACCGATCCCGAGCGCCCCGCCCGAGCCCCCCTCGCCGATCACCACGCACACGACGGGCACCGGCAGCGAGGCCATCAGGAACATGCTCTCCGCGATCACCTGCGCCTGGCCCCGCTCCTCGGCCCCCACGCCCGGATAGGCGCCGGGCGTGTCGATCAGGCAGATCACCGGCAGGCCGTACTTGGCCGCCAGCCGCATCTTGCCCATCGCCTTGCGGTAGCCCTCCGGATGGGCGCAGCCGAAGTGGCAGGCCTGCCGCTCCGCGAGCGTCTTGCCCTTCTGGTGGCCGATCACCATCACCTTGTATTGGTCGAGCTTGGCGAACCCGGTGAGCATCGCCCGGTCGTCACCGAAGGCCCGGTCACCGTGAAGCTCCACGAACTCGTCGAACACGAGCTGCAGATAGTCGCTCGTCTTGGGCCGGTCGGGGTGGCGGGCGACCTCGACGGTCTGCCAGGGATCGAGGTCGCCGAAGATCTTCCGCTGCACTTCCACGAGCTCACGCCTGAGCCGGCGGAGCTCCTCCTGCTGCTGGCCGCCGAGCGGCGCCGCCTCGAGTGCGGCGATCCGGTCCTCGAGTTCGTAGATCGGCTTTTCCAGCGGGAGGCGGTGAAGTCCGGCGGCCATGCGAAGCGGTCTCGAAGGGAGGAGTTGAGCCTGGATTTTCCCGGCTGCACGGGGCCCACGTCAATCGGGAAACTGGCGGCGTGTTCCGCGTTCGGCTAAGCCCGGGCCGTGGATTTTTCCAGCAGCCGGATCCCGCGGAGCTGGTCGAGCACCTCCCGCATCGACTTGGGCCGCTCGGCCGGCTGCTTGGCCAGCAGTTGCCGGATCAGCTTGGCCGCCGCCGAGGTGGCGTTGGCGTTGAGCTTGTCCACGGCGGGCACGGGCGCCTGCACGTGCTTGTTGAGGATCTCATTGGCGTTGGCCCCGGCGTAGGGCGGCCGGCCGGCGAGCAGTTCGAAGAGCACGCAGCCGAAGGAGTAGATGTCGCTGCGGGCGTCGAGGGCCTGGCCGCGGATCTGCTCGGGCGACATGTAGCTCGGTGAGCCCTGTGGCGGCGTCTTGCCGCCGAACAGCTTCCCGAGCATGCCCGACGCCTTGCTCGCGATCGCGAAGTCGATCAGCTTCACCTGGCCGTCGGGGGCGGCCAGCGCGTTCTCGGGCTTCACATCGCGATGCACCCAGCCGCGGGCATGGACATGGTCGAGCGCGAGCGCGAGCTCCGTCACCAAGCGCTGGAGCCGTGGCACGAGGTGCTCGATTCCGGCCTGAACCTGCTTCTTGAGGTTGGGGTGCGGGAAATACTCCATCACGAGATGCGGTAGTCCCCCCTCCTCCGAGAGCCGGTCGATGCGGATGATCGTGGGATGGTCGAGCGACTTGGCGACCTTGAGTTCGTGCTCGAGGTATTGCCGCTGGTTCGCGTCAGCCGCCATCGCCGGCACGATCACCTTCACCGCCACCGGGCCGCCCTTGGGATCCTTGGCCTCCCAGATCTGGCAGTGCTTGCCCACGCCGACCTGCTGGACCAGCGTTAGAGGACCGAGTCGTTCGGGCAGCTTGGACATGGCGACGAGGCGGGGTGAGGTGGCAGGTCGGGGGCGAGTTGGATCGAGACGAGGACGAGCCCCTCCGGCGGCGCCGTAGGTCCGGCGGCCGGACGGCTCCGGGCCGCGAGAGCGTCGGCCAGCCAACCCGGACTGCGCCGTCCCGCGCCCACCATCACGAGCGACCCCGCGATGATCCGCACCATGTTGTACAAAAAACCGTTGCCCTCGACTTCGATCCAGGCCTCGGCCCCGAACGGGTCGGCGGCCGGCGGCGGCCGAAACACCTCGAGCGAGTGGATCGTGCGCACCTTCGAGAGCCGAGTGGACGGGGTGGTCTCGAAGCTCGTGAAGTCGTGCTCGCCCACGAGGGCCCCGGCCGCGGCGGCCATCGCGGCCACGTCGAGGCGACCCCGCCATCGCCAGACCAGGTGCCGCGTGAGCACCGGCTTCGGCTCGGCGTCGTGGATCCGGTAGCGGTAGCGCTTGCGGACCGCGGCTGACACGGGATCGAAGCCCGGCGGCGCGGGATCGGCCGCGGTCACGGTGATATCGGCAGGAAGGTGGGCGTTGAGGGCCCGCTGCCAGACCGCCGGCTCG
>CAMCPF010000077.1 GCA_945876515.1 Candidatus Kuenenia stuttgartensis | reverse complement strand
GTGCACGGCTGGAAACGCCGGGCGGGATCGAGCCCAAGCTCGTCACCGGCACGCGGGCCACGGCCGGCTTCGGCGGACCGATGATCGTCTTGGGTACGGGGCAGGCGCTGCGGGCGGCGTTTCAGCGGCTTGATGACCAGGCGGCCGTCACCCTGGTGAACGCGCGGATCGATGCCGCGGTCGAAGCGATCCAGAGAAACTTCGTGCGGCCGGAGCTCGAGGCCGTGCTCGAGAGCGTGCTCGCCGACGGCACGCCCTACCTCGACCATGCCGACGGCCGCCTCGTGAACCCGGGTCATGCCATCGAGGGGGCCTGGTTCATGATGCAGGAAGGGATCGACCGCAAGGACACGTCGCTCGTCGATCTCGGCCTGAAGATGCTCCGCTGGACCTGGAAGCTCGGCTGGGACGAGGAGTTTGGCGGGATCCTGTACTTCCGGGACGTGCTGGGCAAGCCGGTGACGGAGTACTGGCACGACATGAAGTTCTGGTGGCCGCAGAACGAGGCCATCATCGCCACGCTCCTGGCCTGGGACCAGACGGGCGACGAGGAGTTTCGCCGCTGGCATGCGCTGGCGCACGACTGGGCGTTTGCTCACCTCGCCGATCGCAACCAAGGCGAGTGGTATGGCTGGGCCCGCCGTGACGGCACTCCCACCCACCAGGCCAAGGGCAGCCTCTGGAAGGGGCCATTTCACCTGCCGCGGATGCACCTGGTCTGCTGGCAGGTCCTCGAGCGGCGGCTGGCCCGAGCGGGGGGTTAGCCGTCGCGGGCCCGAGTTGCACCCGGGGTGTGCCACCCGAAAAACCTGTGGATTTCTCGCCACAAACAGGCTCTCGTTGGCACGGGAAATCAGCCCTCCCGAAACTTGCAATAACACGGTCGAGTGCAAACAATGTAATCCTGAGGCGTTTCCGCCCGTGGAAGCGCTCGACCGCGGCGGAGGGGCCCCATCGGCGCTTCCGCTTGACCCCGAGGCGGGGGAGGGTTGGTGATGAGTTCGGCACGCCGCCTTTTTGGTCCTCGTCTCGCGACGCTGCTTGCTGCAGGCGCTTTCGTCCACGGTCTTGTCGTGCCAGGTGCCGCAAGCGCGGTGGTCATTTACAAGGCCAACAACGACGACGCCCTCAACCTCACCACCAGTTGGTGGACGACCGACACCGGCACGACCAACCCGGCCTCGATCGGCTCGACCGACACGCTCTGGTTCGGCAGCGGCATGGGTGCCACGAGGACGCTTTCCCTCGGCGGTGATCTCACGACGGGAGCCCTGCGGCTCGACAACGTGTCTGGCACGCCGAACTATTCCGTCACGATCTCGGCCGGCAACACGCTCACGCTCAACGCCAACAACGATTACACGGCTGGAACACCCCAGGGCATCGTGCTCAACTCGAGCGGTGGCGGCTCGCTCACGCTCTCCGCCGACGTGGCCCTGGGGAACAGCCAGCTCTGGGTCACCTCGCGGGCCCTGAATGTCGGCGGCGGCATCGCGCTCGGCGGCAACACCCTGAGCTTCAACACAGCGGGAAGTTCCGTGCAGACGCTCTCGGGGATCATCAGTGGCACAGGCAGCCTCAACAAGTCGGCTGGTACGGGCACGCTCGCCCTGGCCAACACTGCCAACACGTTCACCGGCACCGTGACGCTCATTGGCGGCAACACGACGATTACGAGTCTGGCCAACGGCGGCACGAACTCATCGCTCGGGGCGGGCACCAGCGCCATCGTGATGAATGGCTCCAACCTTACCTACGTCGGCACAGGAGCGGGGAGCACGAATCGGGCGATCGACATGCGAGCCGCTGCCATCGTCAACAACAATTCGGCTTCCGGAGCGATCGAGTTCACCGCGGGCAGCGTCCTCCAGGGGGGCGCCGCCAGCGCCCGAACGCTCACGCTCGGGGGCAGCAACGCCGGTGACAACACCTTTGGTTCCGTGCTGGGCGACAGCGGCACGGGTGCCAACATCTCGCGGCTGCAAAAAAGCAACGCCGGCAGGTGGATCGTGACCGGGGCCAACACCTACACCGGCGCGACGGTGATCAACCAGGGCACCCTTCGCGTCAGCGGCACGGGCGTGCTCGGCGGGGCTGCGGG
This sequence comes from Candidatus Kuenenia stuttgartensis, assembly GCA_945876515.1. Classification (GTDB taxonomy): domain Bacteria; phylum Planctomycetota; class Planctomycetia; order Pirellulales; family UBA1268; genus QWPN01. The sequence goes on along the minus strand of CAMCPF010000077.1, from coordinate 7,744 downwards.
GCTGACGACTGACGAGGGCAACCTCTGGTTCACCTCGAGCAACGCGAACGCCGCACTCGAGTTCGAAACCGTCGCCAATCTGGGTCCTGCAAGCCAAATTCGGTTTCGCAACACGGGCGGGACGGCAGGTCAGGGTGGCGCGGTCGTGTACATCGGCACGACCGACCAGACCCTAAGCAAGACTCTCCAGTGTGACACGAGTGTCGGCATGCGACTGGAGTCCAACTCGGTGGGCGGCAGGCTCACGTTCAATGGAGCGTTCAGCCAGTCGAACCGCCCACTTTCCCTCGGCGGTACCGGCACCGGCGGCAACACCCTGGCGACCGCTTTCACCGGCACTGGCGGATTGACGAAGCGGGATAGCGGCACGTGGGTCCTCGCGGGCACGCACACGTTCACCGGGGGCACGACGGTCTCGGGTGGTAGCCTGGTCGTGAATGGTTCGCTGACAAACACGTCGGGCGTGAGCATTGCTTCCGGGGCGACCCTCGGCGGGTCGGGCGCGATCAACGCCGTGCTGTCCGGTGCCGGCCTGGTCAGCCCTGGCAACAGCCCGGGGATCACGACCGCGACGGCCGTCGATCCATCGGGTGGCCTGGGCTTCGCCTTCGAGTTTACCGCGACCGGTTCGCCGTCCTACGGAACTGCTTCGGCGAGCGTCAACGACGTGCTGCGGCTCAGCAGCGGGTCGACCCCGTTCGCGGCCAGCCTCTCCGGCGGCAATCTGGTGGACGTCTACTTCGACGTCGCCACGCTCGCGGCGGGCGATGCCTTCAGGGGCGGCTTCTCCACCGACCGGCAGGCCGATTTTCTCGCCAGCGTCGAGAACGGCAGTTACGCCTATTGGGTGAAGGGAGACGGGACCGGCACCGCCCGGACGTTCAACGGCCAGGGTTACTTCTCGCTGTCGAACTTCGATCCCGGGCTTTCTGTCACGCTTGCGACGGTGGCAGAGACGGCCGCATTCGCGGGGGGGAGTGTCGATGGTCAGGTGACGCAGTTCGTGGTCGTGCCCGAGCCGGGCATGTTCGGGCTGGCTGCAGCGGGCCTGGGTTGGGCCGGCTGGGCGGCCCGGCGGCGGCGACGCTGACTCCAGCCGCGGCCCGGCGATCAGCGTCCCTGCTGGGCCGGAACGACGAAGTCGCGTTCGACCGTGGCTCGAGGAAAGTTCGCGGCTTCCTCGTAGCTGGGAAACAGGAGCTTGCCCGAGGCGGCGGCATCTTCGCCGTCCTTCATTTCAAACCCGTCGATTCGCACCCGCATCGGGCCACCCACCGTGCCCCGGCAGTGCGGCCCGGACGTGTCGAACCGTCCGTTCTCGATCGGGGCGAAGCCCTGCGGGCCGTCGTTGCCGCGGGAGGTGTCGGGCTCGAAGACGATCCGCCCGAGTTGCACGGGCCGGCCGGCATGGGTGACCGTGCCGCTGACCCGAAACCGCTCGGGGCCGCGCTCGCCGCAGCCGGCGGCCGACGCCAGCACGAGGCCGAGGGCGAGTGACACTCCGAGCGCCCGGTCAGCGGGATACCTGCACATCGTGCTCCCCTCCGGCGCGGGTGCAGAGCGCCTTGTAGACCGAGATCGCGACGTTCTCGCTCAGAAACTCGACGCTGCCGTCACCGCGGACGAAGTGGGCGCCGCCACCGGCGTGGAGGCTCGCGAACGGCAGGTCGTTGATCAGGACCGGCGCGGCGTTGATGCCCACATCCACGTTCTTGCTGCCGGCGGTGCCGGTCGGACCACTCGTCCGCCAGTCGGTGGTCGAGGCGGACGAGTCCTCGCAGCATCCGCCCCGCACCCAGTTGCCGCCGTCGCCGCCGCCCCACCAGCTGGCGGTCCATGAGGAACTGTTGGCGATCGCCGACTCACCGATCAAGAGGGTGTTCGAGGCACCGTCCTGGACCGCGCCTGAGGTGACCCGCGAGTCGCGATACATCAGCCCCGTCTGGGCGTAGCCGCCGTAGCCGCCGTACGCCACCAGCGGGTAGGGCTGGTTGGAGGCCGGGTTGGTGCCCTTCGGTCCGGCGACGGAATAGTAATGGGCGTTGTAGGTTGGCCGGACGGGATTCTGCAGCGTGCTCGTGCCGTCGGTGGCGAGGATCCGCTGGGCGTCCGGGCAGTGGTAGACCGGCACGCGGGTGAGCGCGTGGATCGACTTGTTGGGACCCTCGCGGTTGGAGCCGCCCCAGAAGCGGCCCGGCGTGATGAAGTCGATCGCATCGGAGAGGGCCTGCTGCTCGAGCTGCGGCAGGACATACGCCCGCCACGAGAGCTGCACCGACGAGACACTGCCCGGCGGCAGGGCGGTGTGGGCCGATTCATACTGCAGGCAGGCCTTGCCCATCTGGGCCAGATTGTTGGCGCACTGCAGCCGGCGGGCCGAAGCCCGCACGCCCTGCACGGCCGGCAGCAGCAGACCCATCAAGAGCGCGATGATCGCGATCACGACCAGCAGTTCGACGAGCGTGAAACCAAGACGCTTCATCGAGGCTGATTCCAGGGACGGTCGCCGGAGCGACGGTTTGACACCCGCGCGGACGAACCCCTTGGATGTTACGCGGTGTTATAACAGGAATCCAATCGGGCTTCGGTCGCTCAGGAGTTGCCTCGAGCGGCGTGGATGCGTTCTCAGGAGCCGGGGGCGATCGATGGACATGACCTGCCGGCGAGCGAGCGGAATCCACCTGGCCGCCTCGCTCGTCGCCTCGGCCTCGCTCGTCGCCTCGGCGACGTCGGCAGCCGCGGTCGAACTGGCGGTCGGATTCAGCTCGCAGATGGTCCTCCAGCAGGGCCTCCCGCTTCCGATCTGGGGCACGGCCACGCCGAGGGAGCGGGTGCAGGTCGCCTTCGCCGCCGCTCGGGCCGAAGCGACCACCGACGCGGCCGGCCGCTGGCAGGCGACGCTTCCGCCGCAGGAGGCGTCGCGGGAGCCGCGGCCGCTGGTGATCACGGGTGACCATGATCGCGTCGTGCTCGAGGACGTGCTCGTGGGCGAGGTCTGGCTCTGTGCCGGCCAATCCAACATGCTCCTGCCCCTCTCCCGGGCCGCCCTGGCCGAGCGGGAGCGGGCCGCGGCCGACCGCCCAACGCTCCGGCTCTTCTCCCTCGCGGTCGCCGCCGGCGGCGACCGGGGGGCCTACACGCGAGAGCAGCTGGCCGCGCTCGAGCCCGGCCGCTTCGGCCGGGGAGCGTGGACGCGGTGCACGCCTGCGACGGCGGCCGGCTTCTCGGCCGTGGGGTATTGCTTCGGGGCGACGCTCGTCGAGGCGCTCGACGTGCCCGTCGGCATCGTCGTGGTGGCCGTCGGCGGCACGCCGGCCGAGGCCTGGGTGAGCCGCGAGGCGCTCGCTGAGAATCCCCACACGCGGTCGCTCGTCGCCGGCGACTGGCTCGCCAATCCGGCCCTGGCAGGCTGGTGCGCAGAGCGGGCAAGGGACAACCTTGCTCCGGCCCTCGCCGGTCGGGCGACGGTGCCGGGCGATGGCCTGGGGCCGGCCCATCCCTTCAAGCCCGGCTTCATGTGGGAGGCGGGCGTGGCCCCGTTCGTGCCGCTGGCGATCCGCGGCGTGTGCTGGTACCAGGGCGAGAGCAATGCCGATTCGTCGGAGCGGGTCGCCCAGCACGAGGCGATCCTGCCTGTGCTCGTGGCCGACTGGCGGCGGGCCTTTGGCCACGAACTTCCCTTCGGCATCGTGCAGCTGCCGGGCATGAACCGGCCCGACTGGCCCGCCTTCCGCGAGGGCCAGCGGCGGCTCGCCGAGCGCATTCCCGGCACGGGCCTCGTCGTGACGATCGACCTGGGCGACCCGCGCGAGGTGCACCCAGCCGACAAGCGGCCCGTCGGGGAGCGGCTGGCGGCCTGGGCCCTGGCCAGTGTCTACGGGCGGGAGGGGCCCGGTGTCGGGCCGCTGTCCGTTGCCGCGACCCGTGGCGAGGATGGTCGTGTGACGATCCGCTTCAGGTCCACCGGCGGCGGCCTGGCCACCAGCGACGGCGAGCCGCCGCGGCTCATCGAGGTGGCGGGGCCCGACGGACAGTTTCAGGCGGCCCAGGCCGCGATCGCAGCCGGCGCGCTGGTCGTCGAGCCGGCCGGCGAATCGCCCGCCCGTGACATCGTGACGATCCGCCACGCCTGGCGTCCCTACCCCGAGCCCAGGCCGAACCTCACCGGTCGGACCGGGCTGCCGGCGACACCTTTCGAGCTCGATGTCGAGTGACCGCGGCTAGCGCGACGGCGGAGGCTGGCCGCCCAGCAGGTCGGCGAGCGGCAGTCGCAGGAAGTAGAGTTCCGCCAGCCCTTCGTAGAGCACGCCCACGTGCGTGGCGTCGGCCGGCGCGAGGCAGGAGTAGCCCAGGCCCTTGCGGGAGTCGTAGAGCGTGTGCCACGTGTCGGGCCAGGTCATCCCTTCGTCGGCCGAGACTTGGACCGTCATCGTGTGCCGGCCCTTCGTGGTGGCGGGGTTCGAGAAGAAGAGGTGCGGTCCCTTGCCCGGCAGCTCGAGCCGCAGGAGGCTCGCCATGCAGACGCTCTCCGGGAGCGCCTTCCGGTCGGTGGGGTGGAGCTGCCAGGTGCGGCCCAGGTCGCGGGTGACTGCCACGGTGCGGGCCCCGCCCCGGTCGTCGCGGCAGTTGATCATGATCGAGCCGTCGCCGAGCTCGACGAGTTGGCTCTCGGTCGTCTTGTCCTTGACACCCGTGCCGACTCGCCATGTCGCCCCACGGTCCTGCGACCAGATAAGCGTGGAATGGGGCACGTTCTTGGCATCCTTGAACTGTGCCGGGAAGACGAGCGTGCCGTCGGTGAGCGTGATCCCCGTGCCGGGGCCGGCGAGCAGGAGTCGCCAGGCGGGATCCTTGACCTCGGCGGTGATGTTCCGCGGCTTCGACCAGGAGCGGCCGTCGTCGTCGCTCGTGACGATCATGAGTTGGCCGGTCTGGTCGGGTGTCAGGCCCGGCCCGGAGCCGTGCCAGGCCCGCTTGCCGTGGCTCCAGAGCGCCGCCACGAACAGCCGTCCGGTCTCGCGGTCTGAAAAGATGCACGGGTCGCCCACCCCGTCGAAGGCGAAGGCGGGGTCGCGGCCCATGTCGAGCGCGACCTGCATCGGCTCCCAGGTCTTGCCGCCGTCGGTGCTCCGCTGGGTGCCGACGTCGATGTCGGCGGGGAGATCCGCGCCGCCGCGGTAGCGGATGTCGTAGGCGGCCACGAGGCTGCCAGCCTTGGTGCGGACGAGCCCTGGGATCCGGTAGGTGTCGGAGTTGTCGTCGGTTCGCAGCCGCAGCGCCACACCCATCCGCTGGCCGCCGGGAGGATCGCCGTCGGCCACCGCGATCACGCGGCCCGAGACCGTGACGCTCGTGACCCCGATGTCCACGCGACCGTCGATGTCGGCGTGGTCGGCCAGCCGGACGCTCGCCCACAGCCACGTGGCACCGGCCACGAGCGGCAGCCGCCCGGTGATCGTGACGGGTGCCGTGCCCGCGGGCTTGGCCACGGCCCCGAACCGACCGGTGAGGGGATCGGTCGGGGAAGCAGATCCCTCCAGGAGGGAAAGGTCGGTGATATCGGCCGGTCGGGTCGTGCCGGCCAGGGACAACGTGACGCTCTCGAGCACCAGCGGCTCGAGATTGCCGGCGGTCTCGAATGCAATCCCCAGCGTTGGATTCTCGGGCTTGCGGACGAGCACCGGCACGACCGGCTGGTGGACCGAGATGGCTGCGAGTTTCATCGGCCGCTCGTCTGCCAGTTCGAACTCGTCGATCATCACGCCCGCCGCGCTCGTGGCCCGCAACTGCAGCCTGGCCGTTCCGGCCGGCAGCCGCGCCTCGACGAGCGTGTCAAAGCCCCCCACCGTCACGCCCGAGGCGTCGCGCACCTGCCGGAAATCTTCCTGGGGGCCGGCAGCCTCGATCACGAATGCGAACGGGGGCTTCGTCGTCCAGCGTTCAGCCCAGAAGGTGAGCCGCGCGGGCTTGGCGAGCGGCTCGGTCAGGGCGAGTTCCACCGCCCGCTCCTCGCCGCCGTGGATCTTGAGCGATTGCTTGCCCGCCCGGGCGTGACCGGCGTGAATCTCCGCGTGGCGGGCGGCCGCGGTCCAAGTGCCCAGTCCGGTCTCGAGCGAAGCGAGCGGGCCCGGGGGCGACGCCTCAAATGACTCCGCCGCGGCGGTGATAGCCGAAAGCAGGCAGAAGAGGGGAGCCAGGCGGGGCGTCATCGAAAAGCTCTCGTTCCAGGCAGGCTGTCGGCGACCCGGAGAAGCGTTACCAAGCCGACGTTATAACAGTCCCCATGACCATGGTGTGCGGCATGCCCCTGTCGGCTCGAGGCGGCGGCTGATAGACCTTGCTTCGCGGCCTCGGCGGCGTTTGGCGGCTTTGGTTCCCAGTCTCCCGTCAAGATTTCGAATGAAGACCCGACTCCGCGGCCTCGTGGCCGCCACCTACACCCCCTTCAAGCCCGATCGCACCCTCGATCTGGCCGCCGTGCCGCCGCTCGTCGAGCGGCTCGTGGCCGAGGGCATCGACGGTCTCTATGTGTGTGGCAGCACAGGTGAAGGAGTCTCGCTTTCCACTCCGGAGCGGAAGCAGGTCACCGAGGCCTTCATCGCCGCCGCCGCCGACCGCGTGCCGGTCATCGTGCAGGTGGGCCACAACTCGCTGGCCGAGGCCTGCGACCTCGCCGCCCACGCTGCGGCGGCCGGGGCTGACGCCACCTCCGCGATGCCGCCGAGCTACTTCAAGCCCGGCAGCGTCGCGATGCTCGTGGAATGCTGCGCGGAGATCGCGGCGGCCGCCCCGGGCTTGCCGTTCTACTACTACCACATCCCTGTGATGACGGGCGTTGGGCTGTCGATGGTGGACTTCCTCAGGCACGCCGCGGAGCGGATCCCGAACCTCGCGGGCCTCAAGTACACGGCCGCCACGATCCACGAATACCAGGAGTGTGTGGCGCTCGACGGCGGCCGGTTCGACGTGCTCTATGGCTTCGATGAACTGCTCCTGCCGGCCCTCGCCGTGGGCGCCGCCGGGGCGGTGGGCTCCACCTTCAACATCGCCGCGCCCCTCTACCGCCGCGTGATCGAGTGCTTCACCCGGGGCGACATCGAGGCCGCCCGCGACTCGCAACTCAAGGCCGTGCAGATGATCACGACGATCGGCCGGCATCCATTTCACCCGGCGATGAAGGCGATCCTCGGCTGGTTGGGCACGCCCGTCGGCGCCTGCCGGCCACCGCTGCCGGACGTGTCGCCGGGTGATCAGGCGGCCCTGCGAGCAGCGCTCGAGGCGATCGGCTACTTCAAGTGGGCCCGGCCGCAGCAGGCGGGCGTGGCCTGACGCGTCTTGTGGGTTTCGGTACGTCGGGGGCTCAAGGGGTGAAGCGAGCACGACACGCCTCGATGGCACTGGCCATCCTGGCCCTGGTATGGGTCTCGGGCGCAACCGCGGCCGCCGCGGACGCGCGGCAGTGGCTCGAGTGGCAGCCGCTGCCGCCGCTGCCCGATCCAATCGGTGTGGCCGGGCCATTCGTGGGCATGCACCGCGGTGGTCTGGTCGTCGCCGGTGGGGCCAACTTCGCGGCGGCCGACGCAACCGACCTCTGGGACGTCTCGAAGCGGTTTCATGCGGCTGCCTTCGTGCTCACGCGGCAGGGCGCCGAGCCCGCCTCGTACGCCTGGCAGACGGGCTTCGGGCTCGACACGCCCGTCGCCTACGGGGCGAGTGCCTCGACGCCACAGGGGATCGTCTGCGC
>CAMCPF010000076.1 GCA_945876515.1 Candidatus Kuenenia stuttgartensis | reverse complement strand
GGCCGCAGACGCCGAGGTCGAGCGGGGCGTGGCCCTGATCGACACGCTCGAGGCCAAGGACGGCGTCGGCCCTGGCCGGGCCCTCGAGCTCTACTGCCTGATGGTGCTCAACCTCAACGAGTTCGCGTATCTCGACTGAACGGGAGATCTGCCATGAGCGACCTGCATCCGACCGACCGCCGCGGAAGCTTCTGTCGCCGCACCCGGCGGGAGTTTTTCTGGGAGGCGGGAGCCTCGTTCACGGGCCTGGCCCTCGCGGGCCTGCTCGAGCAGGGCTTCTTCGCCCGTCAGGCCCGCGCTGCCACTGGCATGCCCTTCGCCAACCCGCTCGCCGCCAAGCCGCCGATGTTCGAGCCCAAGGCGAAGAGCGTGATCTTCCTCTTCATGTACGGCGGCCCGAGCCACGTGGACACCTTCGACTACAAGCCCGCGCTCTATCCGCTCGACGGGAAGACGATCCCCGTCAAGACCAAGGGCCGTGGCGGCGAGAAGAGCCAGGGCCGGGTGGTGGGCCCGAAGTGGAAATTTTCACAGTACGGCGAGTGCGGCAAGTGGGTCAGCGACCTGTTCCCGAACGTGGCCCGCCACGTCGACAAGATCGCCTTCCTCCACTCGATGACTGCCGACTCACCGATCCATGGCTCGGCGATGCTGCAGATGAACTCCGGCAAGATCCAGTCGGGCGCCCCCTGCCTGGGTTCGTGGGTCAACTACGGCCTGGGCAGCGTCAACGACAACCTGCCCGGGTTCGTGGTGATGCTCGATCCGACCGGTGGGCCGATCTCGGGGGCCAAGAACTGGTCGAGCGGCTACATGCCGGCCACCTACCAGGGCACGATCCTCCGGAGCAAGGGAGCGCCGATCCTCGACCTCGCGCCTCCCGACGACATGCCGCTGGAGGCGCAGCGGGCGATGCTCGACTCGCTGCGGGAAGCCAACACGGCCCACCTGCTCTCCCGCGGCGACAACAGCGAACTGGCGGCCCGGATCGCCTCCTACGAACTGGCCTGGAAGATGCAGGAGCACGCCCCGGAGGCGGTCGATCTGGCCAGTGAGACCGAGGAGACCAAGAAACTCTACGGCCTCGAAAACCCGCGCACGGCCGACTTCGGCCGCCGCTGCCTCCTGGCCCGGCGGCTCGTCGAGCGGGGCGTGCGGTTCATCCAGCTGTATTCCGGCGGGGCCCACAACGACGACAACTGGGACGCCCACGGCGACCTGGAGAAGAACCACAACTTCCACGCCGGCAACACCGACCAGCCGGTGGCGGCCCTGCTCGAGGACCTCGACCGCCGCGGCCTCCTGGACGAGACGCTCGTGATCTGGGGCGGGGAGTTCGGCCGCCAGCCGACGGCCGAGTATGCGCAGGGCACAGGCCGCGACCACAACTCCTTCGGGTTCACGATGTGGATGGCCGGCGGTGGCATCAAGGGGGGCGTGAGCGTGGGCGAGACCGACGAACTCGGTTCGGCCGCGATCTCACCCGGCCCGGGCCACGGCAACGGTGACAAGCCGGGCTTTCACGTGAAGAGCCTGCACGCGACGGCGCTCCATCTGCTCGGCCTCGATCCGAACCGGCTCGCCTACTTCTTCGGCGGCCTGGATCAGAAACTCGTGGGCGTGGAGCACGTCGAGCCGATCAAGGAGGTGCTGGCGTGAGGGTGTTCGTCGCGTTGCTGCTCGTCATCGCCGCCGCCGTGGCCTCGGCCGAGGAGCCAGCCACCGCCGTTCAGACCGGCCCGGGCCGCCGCGTGATCGCGGCCGACGATTCGACCAGGACGCTCGCCGCCATCGGCGCCGACGGCCGGGTCGAGTGGAAGCTGCCCTGCCGCCAGATCCACGACCTCCACCTCCTGCCCGACGGCCACTTGCTCTATCAGGACGGCTGGACGCGGGTCGTGGAAGTCGACGCCGACCGGAAGCCCGTCTGGCAGTACGACGCCAAGGGCAACGGCAACGCCCAGCGCGGGGTCGAGGTGCACGCCTTCCAGCGGCTGCCCGACGGCACCACGATGATCGTGGAGTCGGGCCCGGCCCGGATCATCGAGGTGGATCGGGCGGGCACGGTGGTGCGGGAGATTCCCCTGAAGGTCGATTCGCCCTCGACCCACTCCGACACCCGCAATGCCCGCAAGACCGCCGCCGGCACCTACCTCGTGGCCCACGAGAAGGACGGCGTCGTCCGCGAGTACGATGCCGCGGGCAAGGTCGTGTGGGAGTACGACGTGCCGCTGTTCGACAGGCCGCGGAAGGGGGGGCACGGCCCCGAGGCTTTCGGCGACCAGGCCTATTCGGCCGTGAGGCTCGAAAACGGTAACACGCTCATCGGCACGGGCAACGGCCACTCGGTGCTCGAGGTGACGCCCGCCAAGGAGATCGTCTGGAAGCTCGAGCAGAACGACCTGCCGGGCATCACGCTCGCGTGGGTGACGCAGGTGCGGCGGCTTCCCAGCGGCAACACGCTCGTGGTCAACTGCCACGCCGGCCCCGGCAATCCCCAGATCATCGAGGTCACGCCCCAGAAGGAGGTAATGTGGACGTTCAAAGACTTCAAGACCTTCGGCAACTCGCTGCCGGTGGCACTGGTGTTCGAGCCGTGATTGCTTGGGCCCGCCCGGGGCAGGCCGGCAGCTTCACCGTGGCCGTGGCCGTGATGGCAGCCGTGGTGCTCGGCTGCGGTTCGCCGGCCCCCAAGTCGGTCACCGGCAAGCCATCGTCGCCGTTCACCTCGCAGGTGCAGGCCGTGCGCGAGGGGCGGGCCGGACGGATCGAGGCGGGTACTCCCGTCGGCTCGGACGAGTGGGAGTCGCTCCGCGGCCTGGCAGGGCTCCGCGAACTCGTGCTTCAGCGCGGCGTGGCCGGCGACGCAGAGGCACTGATCCTGGCCACGTTACCCGACATCGAGCGGCTCGTGCTCCGCCGCTCGCCCGTGTCGGATGCGGGCTTCGCGGCCCTGGCAGGCTGCCGGTCGCTGAGTGATCTCAACGTGCCGCAGGCGGCCTGCACGACGGCCGGGATCGAATCGCTGGCCGCGCTGCCGAGCCTGCGAAACCTCAGGCTCGGCGGCCCGAACCTTGCCGGGGCGGACGTGGCCCGCGCGATCGCCAAACTACCCGCCCTCACGTCGCTGCACCTGGTGGACGTTGCCATCGGTGACGAGGGGCTCGAGGCCCTGAAGGCGAACGCGACGCTCCGGAGCCTCTACCTTGACGGTGCGGGGGTGTCGGATGCCGCCTGGGAGCAGTATTGTAAGGACCGGCCCGATGTGCACGTGCACGTCGATCAGGCCCACCACGACCGCGACCCACGTCGGGACCATGACTGACCAGCCAGCGGCCCGCTGCCGTGGTTCCGCCTGATCCGCCTGGGAGAGGAACCATGCCACGCCCCTTCCCGCGTCGCTGCAGCGCTGCGCTTGCCCTGATCGTGTTTGGGTTCCTGGCCACGGCCAGCGTGGCCGCCTTTCGGCTGGTGACGGCCGGCGAGTCGATGACGGTGGCCGCCACCGCTTGGCTGGCTGGGCTCGACGCCCTGCAGCGATCCAGGGCCCAGGTCGAGTTCGACGCGGCCGCCCGGACCGACTGGCACTTCGTGCCCAAGACGATCCGCAAGGGGCTGCCCCTCACCGACATGACGAAGCCCCAGCGGGACCAGGCCCACGCCCTGCTCGAGGCGGCCCTCTCGGAAGCGGGCTACGGCAAGGCGATGGCCATCATGGAGCTCGATGAACTGCTGCGGCGGCTCGAGGGCACCGCCGCCAAAAACACACGCGACAGGCTGCGATATTACGTCACGATCTTTGGCAAGCCGGGGCCGCAGGGCATCTGGGGGCTGTCGTTCGAGGGGCACCACCTGTCGCTCAACTTCACCGTGCGCGACGGCGTGCTCGTCGACTCGACGCCGCAGTTCATGGGGGCCAATCCGGCCGAGGTGAAGACCACGCTTCCGGGGCTGCCGGCGGCAGGCAGCCGTGTGCTCGCCGCCGAGGAGTCGTTGGCCTTCGAACTCGTCACCTCACTCACCGCCGAGCAGCGGAAGCAGGCGGTGATCGCCGCCGAAGCCCCCGCGGAGATTCGCGCCGCCGGTGCGGCACAGCCGCCGGCCGCCCCACTGGAGGGAATCGCGTTCGCGAAGCTCACGGCCGACCAGCAGTCGCTCGTCCGGCGGCTCGTCGAGACCTACTGCAGCGCGATGCCGGCCGAGGTTGCCGGCGAGCGGCTCTCGCTCATCGAGAAGGGCTCCCCCGCGGCTGCCGGCCTTGTGCACCACGGCTGGGACGAGATTTACTTCGCGTGGGCCGGGGCGCTCGAACCGGGCAAGGGCCACTATTACCGTCTCGAGGGCTCCACGTTCGTGGTCGAGTTCGTGAACGTCCAGCCCGACGCCGAGGGGAATCCCGCCAACCACATCCACTGCGTCTGGCGGGACAAGACGGGCGATTTTCGCTGAGCCGTCCTCAGCCGCGCCGTCGCGACGACGTGCGCCGCTGGCCGGTGGAGGGATCGAGAACGTCGATGAAGGCGAAGCGGTTGAAGTCGCCGTCGTGCGTGTAGATGGCCCGAACACCATTTTCCCGCATCAGGATCGCGGTATGGGCGTCGAAGACGAGGTTGCCGGCGAGCGGCGGCGTCTCGGCGAACACCTCGGCCGCGACGTGGGCATGCCGTTCGGTCTCGAGGAGCATGCCCAATCCGGGTGAGGCAAAGACGGCTTCGAGAAACACCCAGGCGTCTTTGATCGCCAGTGGGCGACGGAAGATCGCGGGGTGGGTGGTCACCCGGAGGAACTCATAGGCGATTCCCCAGGTCAGATACCACGGTTCCGCCTGCTCCCGGCACCGCTCCAGCAGCCCCCGGCAGGCGGCGTAGTCGGCTGCGTCGCGATCGACGGCATAGACGAGCACGTTCGTGTCGATGACGAACACGCTACCGCCCCATCGCGTCGTAGAGCGCCTTGCGGTCGGCGATGTCCACGCGGGCGCCGCCGCTGGAGTGGACCGGCAAGGGGGGCAGCTTCCCGGTCGGCTGCGGCTGCCGGAGGGCCTGCCGCAGGGCCGACTCGACGAGTTCCGACATCGTCTGGCCGCGGCGGGCCGCCTCCCGCTTCACCGCCCGCATCGTGGCGTCGCTGATCGAAAGCGTAGTCTTCATATGGAAAACCATACGCAAGGGATGGGGTTTCCGTCAACCTTCGGGGGCGACGGCGGCTGATCAGAAGGCCAGCCGGAGGCCGACGTCGTCGTTGCCCTCGACGGAGTCCGCGTCCGGCGGCTCCGGGCCGCCGTCGTCCTCGCCGTCGGGGCCGACGGAGTACACGACCCAGCCGTCATCCGCGCGATTGGCGAGCAGGGGCTTGTCGGTCGTGAAGCGGTCGCCGGGCAGGGCGGGCACCGCCTCCGGCACGAGCGACTCGGCGAGCGACGTGCCCGCGAGCCGGGCGCGGGTGGCCGCCACGAGCACCCCGGCCGCGTCGTGGAGCGCCTCGGCCTTCAACTGGCTCTTGATCACGCTCGACAAGGCCGGGGCCAAAAAAGACGCTAAGACTCCGGCCCGGCGTAACTTGAGATGCTCCTCGATCCCAGCGGTTTCCTTCAGGATCGTTGGGTAGGACTTCGGCTTGGGCTGGATCGTGGAACCGACGACGGCCTGATAGCGCCGCATGACGTCCCGGTAGCCGGCGATGTCAGCCGGCATCATGAAACAGCGGTAGAGGAGCGAGAACGGACCGTCAGACGCGAACCGTGTCGGCTCGTCGGACACGGACCGCAACATTTCCAGAGTCTCCATTCCTTTCGCGCCGTCGGCGAGATGGCCGAGCGTGGCCAGGCCGAAGGCCTCCTCGCCGAGGAAGGCCCGCTGGTACCTGATCGGCGTGGCCACGAAATCGCGAAGCGAGTCTTTTTCCAGCAGCGGCAGATCGCTTTTCTCGAGCCGCGGCAGCACGTCGGCCAGCGCCCCCAGCGCGAGGGCGTCGATCGCCTGCCCGACGAGGCCGCTGATGAGGATCGGTTCGCCGGCCGCGTGCATCCCGAGCCGGTGGATGCGGACGACATCGGCCAGCGCTTGCTCGCCGTCGCCGTCGGCGGCCGCCCGCCGGGCGGCGAGCGTGAGCAGCCGGGCCGCCTGACGCAGGTGCTGCGCCTCGGGCAGGAGCATGTCGATCGATGGCCGCGACCAATCGCGGTCGAAGCGGCAGCCGGGCTTGTCGGTCGCCCGCCGCAGGAGATCGAGCGTGGCCGCGTGCCGCGCGAGAATCGCCGTAATATCGCCTGACGCCACGTCGGCAGTCAGTGGGTCCTTGAATGGAGAATCCGACTCGTCCAACTCTTTGTCCGCGGTGAGCGATGCGAAGGCCCGCTGATAGAGCGGGGCGGCGTTGTCGTCGGCTGACGGAGCGGGCGGCAGGGCCGTCGAGATGATCTGCGCCGCCTCGACCCGCAGCATCCGGCCCTCGGCGGCCACGGCGTTGTCGATGAAGAGCAGCGTGCCCGCCGCCACGGCCTTGGCCAGCACGAACATCGCGGCCAGGCCCACGAGCGGCCAGGTCGCCCCGGCGGGGGCGGCCCGCGGGGAGAGCCCAGCCCGCACGATCCACACGCTCCCGATCAGAGCCGCGATCGCCGCCGTGAGCGTGGGCGCGAACCAGTTGGCTTGAAGCCTCGCACCGAAGGCCAGGGTCGCAGTCAGGCCAACCCAGGGCGCGATCGCTAACACCGGCACGAGCACTGCGACGGCGACGAGCAGCCAGCGAATCCAGCCGGGCCGGGTGCGGGCGGCTGCGGCCGTGAACGCCGCCGACCAGAGCAGGCAGGCCGCCACGACGGCGAGGTAGAAGAAGAAGTGGCCCATCTCAGAGGTCTCCTGGCAAAAGGGTTCGCAGCCGCCAGGCTTCATGGCGGCGCTCGAGCAGTTCGGACATGGCGGCACGGGACGAACCCTCGTGGGTCGGGCCACTCGTCGCGACCTGTTCAAACGGAAAGTCGATCCCGGCGGCCCGAGCCTGGGCCACGAGCCGTGGCTCGGGCGACTTTAGGCCCGCTGCCTGCGTGACGACGAGCCACGGTGCAGCGACGGCGAGCACAGCCGAGAGGGCGAGCACGACGAGGGCGGCGGTGCCGCCGGCTTCGAGGCCGGCCGGCGTCACCCGGGGAACGATGCGGCCGGCCAGGGTGTCTCGCACCGCGGCGAGCACGCGATCGCGGTGGCCGGCGGGTGGGCCGCGATCCGCCCGGGCGGCGAGCCGCCGCTCGACGGCCTCCAAGTCGAAGTCGTCCCCGGCGTTCATGGCCCATCCTCCCGGTCGGCGAGGGCGGTGCGAAGTTTGTCGAGGGCGTAGCGGTAGCGGCTGGCGGCCGTGTTGAGGCTCGTGCCGGTGACGGCGGCGATCTCGGCGAAGGTCAGGCCGGCGTCGATCTTGAGGGCCACGACCTCCCGCTGGGCTTCGGGCAGCGCCGCGACCGCGGCGGTGAGGGCGTCGTCGGGGAGTTCCGGCGGCGACTCGGTGAGCGAGCCGGAGGCCTGGCGGCCCGCGGCGATCGCAACCACGGTCCGGCGGTCGAGCGCGGCCCGCCGGCCCCGGCGACGGACGGCGTTTCGGAGCATCGTGAACACGTAGGCCTCGAGGTCGGCGACGGCGGCCAGCCGGCCCCGGCCGCGGGCCAGGTCCACGAACAGGTCCTGGACCAGGTCTTCGGCGTCGGCGGATGAACCGGTCATGGTGCGGGCGGCTCCCAGGAGCCGGAGGGCCAAGCGGTCGTAGAGGGCTGCGAAGGCCTCTGGATCACCAGCGGCAAGTGCTTTGGCGAGCGTGGCTGCCACCGTCTCTTCTCCGCCGGTCATGCAATCAAGGGGTCTTGAACGCATGATTTTTGTCTGCCGGGCTTCGCGAAGTGGGCTCATATCGTCCCGGGAGGCTGTTTGGCCTATTCTGACTGGACGGCGGTCCGCCTCCAGGGCGGCCCCTCGGTCGCGTTTTTCCCTGGTTTCCCCGCATCCAACCCCCACGAGCACCATGGCAGACGCCCCTCCCGATTCCCCGGCTCCCGCCACCGCCAAGCCCTCTGCCGTCGAGCTGGCGAAGATCGCGAGCAACTATCTCGTCGGCGACATCCCCAAGGAGCTCGCCGACGGGGCGCCGGGCTTCGGCAAGCCCTCGGTCCAGCTGCTCAAGAACCACGGCACCTACCAGCAGGACGACCGCGAGGCCCGCAAGGCCGTGGACGGGAAGAAGAGCGAGCGGCAGATCTCGTTCATGATCCGCACCTGCGTGCCGGGGGGCAAGCTCACGGCCGAGCAGTTGCTCGCGGCGATCGACCTGGGCGACGAGCTGGGCAACGGCACGATCCGGCTCACCACCCGGCAGGCGATCCAACACCATGGGGTGGTCAAGGGCGAACTCAAAAGCTTCATGCAGCGGGTGCACGCCAACCAGCTGACGACCCTCGCCGCCTGCGGCGACGTCGAGCGGAACATCATGTGCTGCCCGGCACCGATTCACGGCGATCGCGTGCGCGAGGAGATGCAGGCCAAGGTGGACGAGTTGGCCAGGCACCTCGCCCCACGGACGCGGGCCTACTACGAGATCTGGCTCACCGACCCGGACACCGGCGAGAAGACGCTCGCGGCGGGTGGGGCCAAGGAGGCGGAGGTGGAGCCGATCTACGGCCCGACCTATCTCCCCCGCAAGTTCAAGACCGCCTTCGCCCTGCCCGAGGACAATTGCACCGACGTCTACGCCAATGACCTCGGCTTCATCGTCGTCCATGAGAACGGCAAGATCCTCGGCTACAACGTGCTCGCCGGTGGCGGGATGGGCGTGACGCCGAGCGCCGCCAAGACGTTTCCCGCGCTCGCGAAGCGGCTCGGCTTCGTGCCGCCCGAGGACGTGCTGGCGATCGCCGAGGCGATCGTGAAGGTGCAGCGGGACTACGGCAACCGCTCCGACCGCAAGGTGGCCCGGCTGAAGTACACGATCCATACGCTGGGCCTCGACAACTTCCGGGCCAAGGTGGAGGAGTATTTTGGCAAGCCGCTCGCCCCCTGCCACCCGGCGGACGTGCACGGCTTCGACGATCACATCGGCTGGTTCCCGCAAGGCGACGGCAAATACTTCTACGGCCTCAACGTCGAGAACGGCCGGATTCACGACACGGGCGACTTCCGGCTCAAGACGGCGTTGCGGCGGATCCTCGGTGACCTCAAGCCGGGCGTGCGGATCACCTCGCACCAGAGCCTCCTGTTCACGGATCTCGCGATCACCGACCGGGAGCGAATCGCCGAGATTCTCCACGCCCACGGCGTGAAGACCTCCGAGGAGATTTCGCCGCTCAGGCGGTGGAGCATGGCCTGCGTGGCGCTGCCCACCTGCGGTCTGGCCGTGGCCGAGAGCGAGCGGGTGCTGCCCGGCCTGATCGACTCACTCGAGCCGGAGGTGGCGAAACTCGGGCTCTCCCACGACGCCTTCACGCTGCGGATGACCGGCTGCCCCAACGCCTGCGCCCGCCCCTACAACTCCGACATCGGGATCGTGGGCCGGACGGCCGGGAAGTACACGATCTTCCTCGGCGGCCGCCTGCTCGGTGACCGGCTCAACGAGGAGTACAAGGACGTCGTGCCCTTCGAGCACCTCTGCCACGAACTCACCGCCGTGCTCGCCTGCTACAAGGCCGAGCGCAAGCCGGCTGAGACCCTCGGCGACTTCTGCCATCGCAAGGGCGTGGCGAACGTGCGCACCTGGGCTGACGAGTGGCTGGCCGGCGCCCGTGGCGGCTGACACTGCGGAGTGGTCGGCTCGGAGTCGCCCATGCCCCATCGCCGGACGTTCGCTACGGCCATCCCTGGCCTCCGCTCACTCCATGCCGGCTGCGCTTCGCCATCCTGGCTTCGCTTGCCGC
>CAMCPF010000075.1 GCA_945876515.1 Candidatus Kuenenia stuttgartensis | reverse complement strand
GCCGTGACGGGGCACGAGCCGCAGGCAGTGGCGGCCGCTCTGACTGCCCTCGGGGGCCACCCGGGGCCCGTGCTCGTGATCGCCGACAATCTCGGCATCGCCCAACGCGCCACAGCCTGGGCGGACGGCTTTGCGTCACTCGGTCGGATTCATCGCGTGCGGCTGGTCAGCCGTGCGACAGCCGACGTGGAAGGTCTCGTCGCCGAAGCCCTCCAGCTAGAGCCCACGGCCATCGTCGCGGCGGGCGGGGAGGCGGCCCGCCACGTGGGCAAGGCCGTGGCCATGCGGCTCGGCCTGCCGCTGGCGATCGATGATGGTGAGCTCGCATTTCCGGACAAATGAGCGGCCATCCCCCGAAAGGCCGCCCGATGGGAAGAGCGGCTCCCGGACGGCTAAACTCTGGGCGAGTTCGTTCGCCTCCCAGGACATCTCCGCCATGAACCGCGTCCTCCGCCTCGTCGCCGCCTTGGTGCTCGTTGCGTCGCCCACCGTCGGATCGGCCCGGGCCGACGCCGATGATCTGCCGCCCCCGCCGTCCGGTACTACCAGCCCCGACCTGATCGTGGCCCCGGGCATCCCCGACGACTTCGGGCCGGTGCGCGAGGCGATCGCCGCGGTGAACCGCGAAGGCAAACGCCGCTATCGCGTGGTCGTCGTCGACTCCCAGGGCGACAAGGGCGGGGCAGCCTCGCTCCTGCCACGGCTCGTAGACCGCTGGTGGGAGTCCCGCGGCAAGGGGGGCGGCTACGACCCGTCTACCGATGTCACGATCCTGCTGGACGTCGGCGACCGCTCGATCGCGATGGACGCGCCCCCCGCCCTGTTGGCCTCGGCCGGGCTCGACATCGACCGGCTGGAGAAACAGGTGATCCGCAAGGCCTTCGTGCCCCGGGCCCAGGACAAGAAGTATGCCGAGGGCCTCGCCGACCTGGTCACCACCACCGAACAGACAATCACCGGTGGCATCGCCGCCCAGGCCCGCCGAGCCGCGCAGCAGAAGGTGTTTTGGACCACGACGCTGCCGCTTCTCGCGATGTCGTTCGCGGGCCTGGGGACTGCGGTCTGGCTGGGGTCCAAGCGGGTGCGGCACGCCGAGCGCAAAGCGGCCGCCCGTGACCGGCTCGCGGCCTTCAAGCAGGAGGTCGTCGAACTCTCCGACCTGCTCGACTCCCAGCGGGAGCGACACCGGATGCTGCCCCACGCCGATCCCGATTTCCAGACGCCGATGGTCGGCATGACCAGGAACGCCTACGACGGCGTGCAGGAGTCGATCGGCCGCTACCGCGAGCGGTGGCTCGGGTTGATGGACGTGTGGGAGAAGGCCGAGGCCCGGCTGGGCGAGGAATGGTTCCTGGGAACAGCGGCCAGCGACGACGTGCTCGGCATGCTCGACTCGGCGGAGGCCAGGCCACCGCTCGACGAGGTGGCCGCCGCCTGCCGCGGACCGCTCGACGCGCTCGAGCAGGCCCACGAGCGGGCCCGAGAACTTGCCGATTCGCTCGACGCCGATCTGGGTGCCGCCCGCGCGAAGCTCGACTCACTCGCCGGCCGGGGCCGGTCGGCTGCTGCCTTCGAGTCCCTGCTCGCGGGGGCCGCCCGCAGCCGCGAACTCGGTAGCGCCGACGTGGAGCCCGACCCGATCGCCGCCCGGGGCCGGTTCGAGGATGCCCGCACCGCGATCGCCAACCTGGTGTCGCGGGTCGAGGCTGTCGAAGCCGCCGACGACCGCCGCCGTCAGGCGGTGGAGCGGGTCTCCGAGATCCGCCGGCACGTGGCCGCCCGCCGCAGCGAGGGCTGGCTCTTGGCGGAACCGGGCGCCGATCCCGAGGAGCTGCTGGCCGCGGCCGAGAAGGAGGCGGCCCTGGCCGCCGAGTTGCTCGACGCCGCCGATGTCGAGACGGCCGCGGCTCACCTGCGGCGGAGCGAGGAGTCGGCCGCGGAGGCCGCCAAGTTGCTCGAGAGCGTCGTGGCCGCGCGGGAGCGGGCCGAGGGACTGATCGCGACCCTGGCGGCACGACTCGAGTCGCTCGCGGCAGCCGGCCAGGCGGCCGCGGCCGATCTCGGCCTGCTCGCCGACCGCTACGCCGAGACCGCCTGGGGCGACCTGGCCGACCATCCCGCCGCCGCTGCCGAGGCGGCCAAGCGGGCCCGGATGCTCCTCGACGAGGGGCGAGCCGATGCCGATGTCTCACGGCAGTACTACTTCCGCGCCGTCGCGGTGCTCGAGGAGGCCCAGCGGCAGGCCGACTGGGCCGCCAACTGTCTGGGGGCCGTCGCGGCACGGCGGCGTGAGCTCGAGGAACTCGTGAACTCCGCTCCGGGATTGCGGCGGCAGGTGTCCGGCAGGATCGACGCGCTCGCGACGCTGCTCGCCTCGCGCCGCACCGACCGGGCCCGCGCGAACGAGCGTTGCCGCGAGGCGCAGCGGCTCGTGGAGACCGGCGACCGTCTGGCCGCCGCCAGCCGGCCAGATCCGCGGCAGGTGGAGCAGGCGCTGCGGGCAGCCGACTCCACCGCCGCCCGCGGCGAGGAGTTTGCCGCCGACGACGAGCGGCTGGCGCGGCAGGCCGCCGCCGACCTCACCGAGGCCGAGGGGCTCTTCCGGCGGGCGGCGTCGTGGTATGCCGAGGGGATCAAGGCCGACGTGCACGGCGTCGAGCGGTCGCTCCAGGACGCCCGCAGCCTGCTCGCGCAGCAGCGCTACGAGGATTCGATCCGCGTCTCCGGCGAGGCGGCTGAGCACACACGGCGGGCCTATGCCCAGGCCACGGCCGAAGCGGAGCGGCGCCGGGCCCGGCGGCTGGCCGAGCAGCAGCGGCGGCAGCTCGAGGAGTCGTTCGCCCGGATGAGCCGCGGGGCGGGTCCGTGGGTGATCACGCTGCCGAGCGGCGGCTTCACAGGCCCCAACCCGTGGCGGTCAAGTGGCTCGATCCCGCGAGGCGGCGGCCGCTCCGCGGGTGGCAGCTGGTCGCGAGACGTCGCCGAAGTCCGCTGGTAACCCGGCCCGCGGCTCAGCGGAGTTCGATCGGGGCGATGTCGAGCCGGCCGATCTCGGCGACTGGCCGGGCAGAGTGGCCCGGAAGCCCCGCGGCCACCGGCTCCCTCGGCTCGAGTAGCCGTTCCATCTCAGCGACACGGCCGCGGACCACTTCCGGCACCCGGCTGCGAAGTTCGGGATCGTCGATCGGTCCCTCGAACACCACTCCACCGGTGGCACGGCTCACCACCAACCGCGTCTTGTCGCCTCGGCTGAGCCGGATCTCGTAGTCGGCATCCTGCCTCACGAGCGTCTCGTCGGCGAGCCGCCGCAGGCGGCCGTCGGGCCCGGCCGCCGGGGGAGTGGCGACCGCCGCGGCGGCGGGCCGCACGAGCGCGAGGGCTGAATCGGGCGCCCGCAGCTGCCGCTTCGACGACTGGCGGGTGAAGGGCTGGACCGGCGGGTCGGGCTTGTGGCCCAGCGGAATGGCCACCTCGCGACCGCCCCGCAGGACGGTGCACTCGAGCAGGTCGTCGGACTCTGCCGCCTCCAAGAGCGCGTCGAACTGTTGCGGCAACACGAGCAGTTGGTCGTCGAGCCGCACCAGCACGTCGTGTTGCAGGAAGCCGGCCGCCTCGGCCGGCGAGCCGGACACCACCTGATCGACGACGAGTCCGGCACCCCGCTTGAGGGCCAACTGCTGCCGGAGGACGACGGTGGCTCGCGACAGGCTGATGCCCAGGCCGGCGCTGCTGGCGGGCGGCCGGGCGATCTCCGACACCGGCAGCAAGTGCGAGCGAGCGGGCGGCGGCAGCTCATCGGCGCGGGCAGCCGTCGCTGCGACGAAGCCGATGGCGACGGCGAGCACGAGCCGACCGATGGGCTGATTCACGGGCTGGCCCGGGGCCGGAAGCGAGTTGGGCATGGCGGCGACAGGAGGCGGTGACAAGGAGACCCGATCCGCGGCGGGTATGTGACGTTTTTCCTGCCCGCCCGCCAGAGGACTCGATGAGAATTTTTCCTTCCGGTCCCGCCGGGCGGCAAGCTGGGGAAGCAGGGAGGCCGCGGCAGGCATCGTCGATCAAGGGTCGGGCGGGGACAGGCCAGGCCGCGCAAAGCCTGCTCGTAGCCGCGACGGCGTTCGCCACGGGCCGGCCGTTGGGCCGATACCCCCCACAGGCGACGCTGGTGGGGGCGAAGGCCCACGGCACACGGGAACCCGGGGGAACTGGCGATGACGACGCGACATCGGATCGGAACGGGCCTGGCGCTGGCCATTGTCGCCGCTGCGGTGGTGGCCCCGGCGGTCGCCGCCCCCCCCTGGAAGCTCGGCCGGATGCTCCGCGGCCCGCAGCCCTCGGGCAAGGTCAGCGGCCCCGTGCCCGACCGCCCGCCGCTCGTCCCCGGCACCGGCACGCTCGTCAAGAACGTGGTGGACGACTTCGAAGATGAGAAATGGAAGTGGTTCTACAACCACCCCAAGAGCTCGGAGGAGCAGGACAAGCGGATCCGCGGCCCGTTGGCGAAGAGCGCCAACGGTCGCTGGTTCGAGGGCCCCAAGCGCGGCACGCCCGACGTCGTCAAGCGGGTCGAACTGCCGGCGCCCGGGATCGAGGGCAGCGCGCACGGCCTCTTGATCGCCACGCTCAACGCCGGCATCCCGGGCCGTGTGACCTACGAGATGCAGCAGGACGACCTGATCTACAACCTCGGGAAAGTGACGGGGCGGGGCATGTCGGTGGGCGACAGCCCGAGCATCGTGGTCCGCGTCTACATGCCGCCGTTCGAGCAGTGGGAGAATCGCAGCGGCCCCAGCTTCGGCTTCCGCGCCGGCTGCTTCACCCACGCGATCATCACCGGCGACGACCACCCCGACCGGGGCCTGTACGGCCTCCAGGAATACTGGCCGGGTATGTTCGTCTGCTTCGAGAGCAGCCACGACGGCAAGTTCCCCGAGGACGCCGCGTTCATCCGCGTCCGCAGCGGCCGCAACGGCGGCGAGATCCGCGGGCCGAAGATCGAGCAGCTCGGCTGGTGGACGCTCGGGATCTCGTTCACGCCCGACGGCGTGATCCACTACTTCGCCAGCCCCGGCGTGGACAACCTCACGCCCGAGGACCACATCACCTCGCAATACGCCTACGCGTACCGCACGGAATGGGTGAAGACGTTCTTCTTCAACGTCTGCACCCACGACGACGGCAAGACCTGGAGCACACCCTGGGTGATCGACGACCCGCAGGTGTTCTTCGTCAAGCCGCAGCAGTTGGCCGAACAGCCGACCACGACCCGCTGACGCATCGCCCTATCGGGCCGTGCGGGCGTAGCCGCAGGCGGGCGGGAGCAGGCCCTCGAGCCCCTCGCCCTCGCACCGCATCACGAGCCCGTCACGGCCGTCGGGGGCGAGGGTGCAGGTGACCGTGCGGCCGGTGTCGCGGCCCTGCCCCTCGATCCGCACCGTCCAGCCATCGGCCACGCGACTCCAGCTGCCTTCGGCGAACCTGCCGTCGGCCGAGAAGATCCACGAACGGATCGTCTCGCGCTCCGGATCCCAGCCGATGATCTCGGTGAGCTCACGGCGTCCGCCCGAGGCGGCCGGTAGCAGGCCGGGGATGCCCTTGTCGCCCGCGGGCGGGCGGGCCGCGGGATGGTCGTCCGGCGTGGCGACGTGCGTCCGCACCAGGAACCCACGGTCGGCGGACCAAGCGGCCTGGCTGCTGGCGATCACCCCCTCGCCGACGTCTTCCCAGGAGCCGACGAGCCAGGCGAGCTGGTCGAGTGGCCGGGCGGCCCGCGGCTCGACGGTCGTGGCGGCCTCACGCACGCTCGCCAGCCGCCACTGGTCATCCTCGCGGATCACGACCGCGGAAAAGCGGCTCCCGGCGACGTCGCCGTCGGCGTAGGAGACTCGGGAGATGCCGTCGACCGTCGCCACGTCGTCCCGCAGCGGCCGGATCGCCTCGACGTCGATGTCGATCGCCGCCTCGGCATCGATCTCGAACAGCGCCGCGAACACCTCCCGCACCGCCTCGCGGCCCCGAGTGACCTCGCCGGTGTCGAGGTTGACGTTCTCTGCCGCCGCAGCCCAGTGCGCTGCTGCCGCCGCGGCGTCGTGACGGTTGAAGGCTCGGTGGTAGGCGGCGAGCATGTCATGGATTTCGGACACCCGCGGAGAAACCGGCTCGGCCTCAGCCGCGGCCGGCAAGGTGCTCGGCTCCGAGACGGGCTCGACCGCTGCGACGGGGCGGACCGCAGCACGCTCGCCGGCGACCGTGAGCGTCGACGCCATGGTGGCCGACTCGGCCGAGGCGAGAGCCTGTGCCGTTACATCGGCCAGCCGGAAGGGCTTCGGTCGGGCGATCACCTCGGGCACTCCGCCGGTGCGGCGCTGCGGCTCGGCGGCGGTGGTCGCCAGGAGCTCGGGCTCGACCGGCCGGGAACCCATCCGCGCCGGCGGAGCACCGCCCGGCGAACCGCAGCCGCTCACGGCAATGACGGCGGCGACGGGCAGCAGACACGTAAATGGCCGCGAAGCACCAGCAGGCCGGCGCAGCGGACAGGCGAGATTCGGCACGATGCAGACCCTCCGTGAGCGTGACGACGGCGACCGGCCCACCGCGGCCGGCTGACACTTCGAAATCCTACCTGCTGCCCCCGCGATCGCACAGCCCGGGAGACTACTCCTTGCCCACGGTCACGCCGGGAAAGTCGTCCGTTCGGAACGGAGTCAGCGGCAGACCGGCGCCGGAATACATGTTGCAGGCCGGATTGTCTGCCCAGGCGTAACGAACTGCCACGGGCTCGGTGACGCCATCGCTCCAGACCTCGATCGTGCCGTCCTTGCGGACCGCCGCCCGGGCCGTCACGAACTTCCCATCGGCGCCGGCGATCGTGAAGCCCCGCGGCTCGGCCACGTCGAACGGACGCCATCCGCCGGCGACCTCATTGAACGACAGCACCACCTTCGCCCCCTCCCGCGTCATGCCCGCGTAGCGGGGGCTCTTGCAG
This sequence comes from Candidatus Kuenenia stuttgartensis, assembly GCA_945876515.1. GTDB lineage: Bacteria > Planctomycetota > Planctomycetia > Pirellulales > UBA1268 > QWPN01. The sequence continues at coordinate 2,914 of CAMCPF010000075.1, read as the reverse complement.
GCGATCCCGGGCTGCTTGTAGGTCTCGGCAAGCGCCCAGCGAGCCAGCCGCTTGGCCACGTCCTGCTTGTTCTTGGGGTGGATGTCCTTGCCCTCGCCGATGTCGATGATCACGGCCTGGCCGGTGTTGGGCAGGGCGTCGAGGGTCAACGTCTGGGCCTCGCGGAGCTCGGCCCACGCGCTGTCCCCCGGCTCCGGCTTTTCGGCCATGTAGTCGGCCAGCTGCACCCAATAAAACGGGAAGTCCTTGTTGTCGGCGAGGTTCCATTCGTCCCGCCACGATTGGATCATGAAGGGAAAGAGCGTCCGGTACTGGTGGGCCCGGCTCGCGTTCGACTCCCCCTGATACCAGATCACCCCGCGGATCCCGTAGCCGATCGACGGCGTGAGCACGCCCGCGTGGATGTTGCCGGGCCGCTGATTGCCCTTCATCTGGCCGTCGTTGGGCTTTTCACCCTCGAGCTTCGTCCAGCGGTCGTGGATCGCCTTGAGCGTGGGATGAGCGGCGAGTTTCTCCCGCTTGACCCAGGCGTCGGCGGCGCTGCCGCCCCAGGCGTTGTCGATTAGGCCCACGGGCACGCCGAGCGTCTGGTGGAGTTGGCGACCGAAGAAGTAGCCGACGGCCGAGAAGTCGCCCACCGTCTGCGGCGAGCAGACCTGCCATGTGCCCTTAAAGTTGTCCTGCGGCTCCTGGGTGCCCACCTGCGGCACGGAGATCAGGCGGATCGCTGGAAAGTTGGCCGCGGCCTTCTCGATGTCGGGGTCGTTGGACTGGTTGACGGCCCACTGCATGTTGGACTGCCCCGAGCAGATCCAGACCTCGCCCACGAGCACGTCCTGGAACGTAACCTCGTTGTTCCCCTTGATGGTGAGCGTGTGGGGGCCGCCGTACTCGGTGAGTGGTTCGAGCTTCACCTCCCAGCGGCCGTCGTCTCCGGCCGTGGTGGCCTGCGACTGACCGGCGATCGAGACGGTGACCTTCTCGCCCGGAGCGGCGCGGCCCCAGACCCGGTTGGCGATGCCCTGCTGGAGCACCATGTGGTCGCCGAACATGTTGTTGAGCGAGACGTCGGCGCGGGCTTCGAGACAGATGGCAAGCGCCGGCAGAAGCATCCAGGACGTGAAGGACGAGAGGCGAGACATGGACGCGGAACTCCTTGAAAAGAACTGAGGAGGCGTGAAGAGGCACCCCGGCCGCGGACCGCGGCTCAACCGACGGCGGCAGCATACCGGCGGGGACGGCGGCACAAAAACCACCCGTGCCTCCGGCGTCCGGCCGGGCCGGCGGTCGCGGCCCCGAGCGTCGCCCGGGAGCCAGCATCTCCGCGTCAGGCACGCCCCAGGATGTAATCCCTCACTTGGACCAGTTCGACCGCGCACGCGGTGAAGCGGTGGGCGTTCACGTCGCCGATCGAGACGAGCCCCACGATCCGGTCGTCGGCGCCGATCACCGGCACGTGCCGCACCCGCCGCGCCCGCATCACGTCGGCCACCGCATCCACGCTGTCGTCGGCAACGCAGCAGATGACATCGCTGGTCATGACCTGGCCGACGCTCGTGACGTCAGGCGAGCGTCCCTCCGCCACTACCCGCCGCAACACGTCTCGCTCGGTGAAGATTCCCACCAGCCGGCTGCCGTCCAAGACGAGGAGCGAGCCGATGCCATGGTCGTTCATCAGTTCGGTGGCCTGCCGCACCGATGCCGACGCCGACGTTGCGATCACCCGCCGTGGCTTGCCGGCGAGGAGTTCTGAAACAGTGTCCATGGGCGTCTTCCTCCCGTGGTGACAACCGCTCCTGACCACATACCTCCCGCAACAAAAGTCTAACGCTTTACCGACGCCCGGGCCCGCTCGGGCTGGCGTGCGGCTCTGAAACGCCCAAAATCCGGCTCGGACAGCCCTTGCCTGCGTTGCCAAGCAGCCGGCACTCGACGCCCAAAAAACCCCTCACAAGGACTAGTTTTCCGGGATCGCCGGATTTCCCCCCTTCCGCCACTTGCAAGCCGCTTCACTCGACGTAACCTATCCATCTTAACAGGCGGTCGAGTCGTTCGGCCGTCGTAAGAGATCGGGTCTCTTCGACCGGCCGAGGTTCGGGCGCGTTCGAGAACAACCTGCTCGATTTTCGTGGTTCCTGGTTCCTTTTTCTTCCTGGAGGTTCGCGTGATTCGCAAAGTTCTTTCTTGCGTCATGCCGGCCGTCGCGGTCCTCGCCCTGTGCACCAGCACGTGGGCGGGCGATTGCGGTGGTTGCGCTGGCGGCTGCGAGGGTGGCTGTGAAGGCGCCGTCAGCAGCAGCGATTGTGGTGGGGCTGGTTCCGCCTGCGGCGGCACCAAGACCGTCTATCAGAAGCAGATGGTCACCGAGATGAAGACGGTCAACGTGACCGAGTACACGACCGAGACCCGCGAGCGGACCTACACGGTCAACAAGCGGGTTCCGCGGACCGAGACCAAGACTCGGACCGTGACGGTCATGGTTCCCGAGACGCGCTCGAAGACCGTGAACTACACGGTCAACAAGAACGTCACGGAGACCAAGACGGCCGAGTACACGGTCCAGGTCCCCTACACCGAGTCGGTCGAGCAGACCTACACGGTGATGGTGCCGGTGCAGGAGGAGAAGACCTCCACCTACACCGTCATGGTGCCGAAGTCGGAGGAGCGGACCTCGACCTACACGGTCAGCGTGCCCTACACCGAGCAGGTCGAGCAGACCTACACGGTGAGCGTGCCCGTGCAGGAAGAGAAGACCGCGACCTACACGGTTCAGGTCCCCTACACCGAGCAGGTCGAGCAGACCTACACGGTGATGGTGCCGGTGCAGGAGGAGAAGACCTCCACCTACACCGTCATGGTGCCCTACACCGAGGAGAAGGTCTCGACCTACTCCGTCAGCGTGCCCTACACCGAG
>CAMCPF010000074.1 GCA_945876515.1 Candidatus Kuenenia stuttgartensis | reverse complement strand
AGGGGCAGCTGAAGTGCCCCTCGCCCGCCGGGCGGTCGCACCTCCGGGCTCCCGTGGCCGCCAAGGGACGCAGACAAGCCGGAGCCGACGCTGTGACGGCGGCGACGGCGCGACGGCCAGCCCATCGGGTACAACCTTGCCATGGCCCGCCTCGCGCTTCATTGGCAGATCGCTCTCGGGATGGCGGCCGGTGCCGTGATCGGCGTGGCCCTGAACGTGTTCGCCGGCACGGCCACCACGAGCGTCGTCGCCGACCTGCCCGCCGGGCTCACGACCGCCACGGTCACGGCGACCGTCGGCCGGACGGTCATCGAGACGATCGATGCCGGCGGCCGTGCCGAGCGGGTCGAGGTCGGGCCGGCCGCGGGCGCCGCCGGCCTGAGGTTTGACTCCCTCAAAACGCTCGCCCGGGAGCGGCCCGAGCTTGCGGGGCTCGTCACCAAGGCCAGGCAGCCGGCGGCCATGGTCTGGGGAGAGTGGTTCCAGCGACTCGGCGGCCTGTTCCTCCGGATGCTCAAGATGGTCGCCGTGCCGCTGATCGTCACGTCGCTCGCCAGCGGCGTGATGGGGCTCGGCGGCGCGACCGGGCTCGGCCGGATGTTCAGTCGCACGCTCACTTACTACGTCACCACGAGCCTGCTGGCGATCCTGACCGGCATGGCTTTCGTCAATCTCATGCGGCCGGGCTTGGGCGGGGAACCGCGGCCGGCGCCGGCCCCCGCCGCGGCCGCCCACACGGGCCTCGCCGACGTCCTCTTCCAGCAGCTCGAATCCCTCGTTCCCGACAACCCGCTCGCCGCGCTCGTCGCGCCCGACTTCCTGTCGATCATCACCTTCACGCTCGCCTTCTCCGTCTTCGCCCTCCGGGTGGGCGGCGAGGTGGCGACCGCGATCCGCGGGGCGGCCGACGCCGGCTTCGCGGTGATGATGGCCATGACCCACGCGATCATCCGCCTGGCGCCGCTGGGCGTGTTCTTCCTCGTGGCCGCCACGACGGCCACCCAGGGGGCGGGCGTGTTCGCCTCGCTCTCCGCCTACATGCTGACCGTCGCCCTGGCCCTGGCCGTCCACGCGGCGATCACCCTCCCGCTGGTCGTCCGCGTTCTGGCCCGCCGCAGCCCGTGGCAGTTCGCCCGTGCGATGTCGCCGGCCTTGCTGACGGCCTTCTCCAGCGCGTCGAGCAACGCTGCGCTGCCGCTGACGCTCGACTGCGCCGAGTCACGGGCGGGCATTCGCAACCGGGTCGGCTCGTTCGTCCTGCCCCTGGGGGCCACCGTCAACATGGATGGCACCGCGCTCTACGAGGCGGTCGCCGTCTTGTTCATCGCCCAGCTCCACTTCGGCCACGATCTCCCGCTCGCCCAGCAGGTGGTGGTCTGCGTGACGGCGCTCTTGGCCAGTGTGGGCGCCGCGGGAATCCCCCACGCCGGGCTCGTGATGATGGCCATCATCCTCCAGGCCGTGGGCCTGCCGGCCGAGTCGCAGGGGGTGATCCTGGCGGTGGATCGCGTGCTCGACATGGGCCGGACGGCGGTGAACGTCTGGAGCGACGCCTGCGGAGCCGCGGTGATCGATGCCTGGGAGAATGCCGATGCAGCCGCCGGCTGAATCGCAGGCGTTCCGGCGCATTGCGCACGCGTCCACCATGCCTTTCGGCTTCAGTCTGGTGGAGGTGCTCGTGGTGGTGGCGATTCTCGCCCTGCTCCTCGGGCTGCTGCTGCCGGCCGTGCAGGGTGCCCGCGAGGCGGCCCGCTTGGTGCAGTGCGGCTCGAACCTCCGGCAGATCGGGATCGCGGTTCACGCGCGGCACGAAGCCCGCCGGCTCCTGCCGACGAGCGTCGCCTCGGGCAGCATCGACGGCCTCGGCGACTTCGATCCCCGTGGCGGAACGTCGCATTCCTGGCTGGTGCAGATCCTGCCATTCCTGGGTGAGCAGCCGCTCGCCGATCGCTTCAACCTGCGGGAGCCGCTCTTCGCCGCCCCGATCGGAGCGACCGCCGGCCCCCAGGCGGAGAGGCTGCCGCTGCTCGTCTGCCCGAGCGACGGGGCGAGCGGGCCACCGTTCGCCGACGCCGATCTCACGGCAGGGCGGGAGTGCGGCCGGGGGAACTACGCCGCCTGGGCCAGCCCGTATCACGTCGAATACCAGCATCTTTACGCGGCCACGCTCGGCTGGCGCGAGCGGCCGCGGCTGACCGATGTGACCGACGGGCTGCACGCGGCCCTGATGGCCAGCGAGGTTCGTGCCGGTCGCGACGCCGGCGACGCGCGGGGCGCCTGGGCGGTAGGGTGGAACGGAGCCAGTGTGCTGGCGTTCGACATGCATCACGATGGCCCAGATGGCGGGCCATTTCGCCACTCCCCGGTGACGCTTGGCCACACGCAGCGGCCGAACGTCCGCGATCCGGATGTCAATCTGGATGTGCTCTACGCCTGCCCCGACCCTGCGGCCGCCGACCGGGCCGGGATGCCCTGCGGCACCTGGCAGCTGTTCGGACCGTGGCGGTATCTCTCGAGCGCCCCGCGCAGCCTTCATCGCGGGGGAGTGCAGTCGCTCTGGGCCGACGGCAGGGTTACGTTCCTCGAGGATGGCATCGACGAAATCCTAATGGCCTACCTGATCGCGATCGGCGATGGGCAGCCCGTGACACTGGCAGGCCGCTGACCGCTCCCCGGGCCGGCCTGAACGGGCCGCTCCGAGGAGCCGGGGCCGGCGGGCTGACGAAGTCGCCGCCCGCGCCGGCGGCAGGCGGTGGCCGCGGGGGTTGCTACAATCCTCTGCTTCCCGCCGGGCCGCTGGCCCGACGGCCAGACCGCCCGAGGAACCAGAGCCCGTGCCCACGAAGCCCACCGCCACGCGTGCCCAGCAGAAGGCCATCCAGAAGGCCGACACGCTCATCGAGGCCCTGGGCTGGATCCGCCGCTTTCGCGACACGACGACCGTCATCAAGCTCGGCGGCAGCGTGCTCGAGCACCCGGACGCGCTGCGACACCTGCTCCTCGACATCGTCTTCATGACGACGCTCGGGATGCGTGTGATCGTGGTCCACGGCGGCGGCAAGGCGATCAGCCGGGCCATGGACTCGGCCGGCATCGAGCCGCGGTTCGTCCAGGGCCGCCGCTACACGGACGAGGCCACGCTGGCGATCGTCGAACAGGTGCTCGCCACCGAGCTCAACCATGAACTGGTTGCCAAGCTCGAGGAGTATGGCGGCCGCGCGATGTCGCTCAACTTCCTCTCCACGAATGTCCTGTTCGGCGAGCAGCTTACGCTGGAGGGGCCCGGAGGCGACTCACTCGACCTCGGCCACGTCGGCGAGGTGACCCGGGTCGACCGACTGACGATCGACAATCTGGCCTACGCGGGGCAGGTGCCGGTCATCCCCTCGATGGCCCTCGGCCCCGACGGCCACAAGCTCAACGTCAACGCCGACACCGCCGCCACCGCGGTCGCCGCGGCGCTCGGCGCCGACAAACTCGTGGTGCTCTCCGACATCCCGGGCGTGCTCCGCGACATGACCGACCCCGAGAGCCTGATCCACTCGCTCTCCGCCAGCGAGGCGCGGCGGTTGATTGCGGACGGCACGATCGCCGGCGGCATGATCCCGAAGATCGAGGGCTGCCTCGAGACCCTCGCCCGCGGCGTGGGCAAGATCCACATCATCGATGGTCGCCTGCGGCACTCGCTCCTGCTCGAGATCTACACGACCAGCGGCGTCGGCACCGAGATCGTCCGCGACGACGTTCGCACACCGGCCTCGCCGCCATCCGCGACGGCCTCCGTCGGCTGACCCGCACGCTGCCCGGCTCATCCCGCATCAGACCCGCTGAGGAACCTTCCCATGGCCACCATCGACTCCGCTGCTCCCGCCATCGGCCCCCATACGCGGTCGGTCATCGAGACCTTCGGCCGCTACGTGGTGCCCAACTACCGGCGGTTTCCCGTCTGCCTCGTCCGGGGCGAGGGGTCGAGGGTCTGGGATGCCGAGGGCGCGGAGTATCTCGACCTGTTTCCGGGTTGGGGCTGCAACCTGCTGGGGCATTGCCCCGCTCCGGTCGTGCGGGCCGTGCAGGAGCAGGTCGCCAAGCTGATCCACGTGCCCAACTCCTGGTACATCGAGCCGCAGGGGGAGTGGGCCAGGCTCCTGTCCGAGCGGTCGTTCGGCGGGCAGGCCTTCTTCTGCAACTCGGGCACCGAGGCCAACGAGGCGGCAATCAAGCTCGTCCGCCTGCGGACCAATGGCGAGCGGCACAAGATCATCACGTTCCAAGGGGGCTTCCACGGGCGGACGATGGGCAGCCTCTCCGCCACCGCCCAGCCGAAGTATCACGAGGGGCTGGGGCCGATGGTGGCTGGCTTCCAATACGCCCCCCACGGCGATCTGGTGGCCGTCGAGCGACTGATCGACGACAAGACCGGTGGGATCCTCGTGGAACCGATCCTCGGCGAGGGGGGCGTGGTGCCGGCGCCGCCCGGCTTCCTGGAGGGGCTGCGGAAGATCGCCGACGACCGCGACCTCCTGCTCGTATTCGACGAGGTGCAGTGCGGCTGTGGTCGGACGGGCGAATGGTTCGCCCACCAGCGGTTCGGCGTGGTACCCGACGTGATGACGCTGGCCAAGAGCCTGTGCGCCGGGATCGCCGCCATCCGAATGATCGAGGACGAGGGCCTGCTCGAGCACGTCACCCGGGCGGCGGAGCTGTTTCGCACGCGGCTGGAGTCGCTCAAGGAGCGATGCCCCGGCGTTCGGGCCGTGCGCGTGCTCGGGATGATGATCGGCGTCGAGCTCGCCTTCGAAGGGGCGCCGGTGGTGCAGGCCGCGCTCGAGCGGCGGCTACTCGTCAACTGCACGCAGGGCAACGTGATGCGGCTGCTCCCGGCGATGAACATCACGCCGGCCGAGGTCGAGGAGGGCTGCGACCGGCTGGCGGCCGCCATCCTCGACGTGGCCGGGCGGCAGTGAGCGGGAGAGCCCTTCTCATGCGCCATGTGATCGTGCCCGAGGATCTCTCGGCCGCCGAAATCGAGGCGATCTTCGCGGTCTCCCGCGACCTCCAGGAGAAGTTCGCGGCGGGCCGCCGCGACGCGCTGCTGCCGGGCCGGGTCCTGGCGCTCGTGTTCGAGAAGCCGAGCCTGCGGACGCGGGTCAGTTTCGAGGCGGCGATGACCCACCTCGGCGGGTCGAGCCTGTTCCTCGGCGAGGATTCCGGCTTCGCCTCGTCGCGGGAAAGCATCGCCGACTTCGGGCGGGTGCTCGGCGGCTACGTCGACGCGATCGTCTGCCGCTCCAAGTCGCACGACACGATCCGGCGGCTGGCCGAGGTGGCCGGGGTGCCGGTGATCAACGGGCTCTCCGACCTCGCCCATCCCTGCCAGGCCCTGGCCGACGTTTACACGCTGCGGCAGGAGATCGGCCGCATCCAGGGGCTGTCGCTCGCGTTCGTCGGCGACGGCAACAACGTGGCCCGGTCGCTGGCGGTGGTCTGCGGCCTGCTCGGGATGCGGTTCGTGCTGGCGGCCCCGGAGGGCTACCAGTTCGACACCGGCTTCCGCAAGCATCTGGCAGCGATCCTGCCCGACGCCGAGATCGAGGAGACGACCGACGCCGCCGCCGCGGTCACGGGGGCCGCCGCGGTCTACACCGATGTCTGGGCGAGCATGGGCCAGGAGCGGGAGCGGGCGGAACGCCAGCGGGCCTTCGCCGCCTACCAGGTGAACGAGGCGCTGATGGCCCGCTGTCCCGACGCCGTCTTCATGCACTGCCTGCCGGCCCGCCGCGGCGAGGAGGTGACCGACGGCGTGATCGACGGCCCGCGGAGCATCGTGCTGGCCCAGGCGGCGGCCCGGATGCACCTGCAGAAAGGCCTCCTGGCCTGGCTGCTGGGCCACGCGGAGTAGGGTCAGCGGCAGGGGCTATCGGCCGGGTCGTGGGTAACGCAGGCTCGGGGATGCCCCTGCCGTCTGACTTTCCGCCCGGCGGGCCATCCAGGGCCCCGGCGGGCTTCGCGGCCCTCCGGCCGCCGGCCGCACCTCCGGGCGGCCGAGCTCGTACGCTGAGTGGCACGCGGCGTTCGTTCAGACGAATCAAGGGCGTTGCCTTTCTCGCCAACCGTTGGACGGCTCGGGGTTGCCCCTGCCAATCGAGCGGCGTTGTCAGCAAGCGTAGGCAGGATGCCGAAGCGCAGCTGGCATCGAGTGAGCGGAGGCCAGGATGGCCGCAGCGAACGTCCGGCGAGATGGCAGGGGCAAGCCCGAGCCTGCGTCACCCACGACGCAGCGAGCGTCCGGCGAGATGGCATGGGCCACCCCGAGCCGTCCCGTGAGCGGGGCGTTGCTTGCGGCAGGTCAGCCGCTGAGCATGTGGCGGATCGTGTCGCGATTCACCGGGGTGATCACGCCCCGCTCGGTGATGATGCCGCGGATCAGCCGGGCCGGGGTGACGTCGAAGGCGGGGTTGAAGGCCGCGGCCCCGGCGGGGGCCGCCCGCACGCCCAAGGGCGCGAGCACCTCCTCGGCCGCCCGCTCCTCGATTGGAATTTCAACGCCCGAGTCAATCGCCAAGTCGAAAGTGCTCGACGGGGCGGCCACGTAGAAGGGCACGCCATGGGCCGCCGCCAGCACGGCGAGCGAGTAGGTGCCGATCTTGTTGGCCGTGTCACCGCAGGCGGTGATCCGGTCGGCCCCCACGATCACCGTGGCGATCCGGCCAGTGGCCAGGAGATGGCCGGCGGCCGAGTCCACGAGCACCGTGACGGGAATGCCCCGCTCGACGAGTTCCCAGGCGGTGAGTCGGGCTCCCTGGAAGAGCGGCCGCGTCTCGTCGGCGAACACGGTGAACCGCCGGCCTGCATCCCAGGCGGCCGTGATCACCCCCAGGGCCGTGCCGGCCCCGCCGGTGGCGAGCGCGCCGGTGTTGCAGTGGGTGAGGATGTCGCCCGCGGGGAGCTCGGCGGCACCGTGGCGGCCGATCGCCGCACACAGCTCGCGGTCTTCGGCATGGATGGCCCGCGCTTCGGCCAGCAGGGCCTGGCCAAGAGCGTCGGCCGGCGTATCGCCGGGCAGGTGATCGATCGCTGCGACGCACCGCTCGACGGCCCAGCGGAGATTCACGGCGGTAGGACGGGCGGTGGCCAGCTCTTCCGCCCGGGCGAGCACGTGCGCCCGGGCCGCCTCCGACAAGAGCCTGTCGTGCACGGCCTCACCCGCCGCCACCGCGAGGCCGTAGCCGCCCGCGATTCCGATCGCCGGTGCCCCCCTGACCCGCAAGCTCTTGATCGCCTCCACGACCGTGGCCACGTCGCGACAGGCCACCCACTCGAGCGCCCCGGGCAGCCGGGTCTGGTCGAGGATCTCGAGTTGCCCTGTGACGTCGCCCACCCAGCGGAGCGACTCGGGCGGGCCTCCCACGGTGCGGCTCATGGATCGAAGGGCTCGCAGGGGAGGCCGAAGGCGGCGGCCACGGCCGGCTGCACGAGCCGGCCCTCGAAGACGTTGACCGCGGAGCGGATCGCCGGGCTCGAGCGGGACGCCGCGGCCACGCCTGCGGTGGCGAGCGTGAGCGCATAGGGCAGCGTGGCGTTGCACAGCGCGTAGGTGCTCGTGCGGCCCACGGCGCCCGGCATGTTCGTGACGCAGTAGTGCACCACGTCGTCGACCACATATGTCGGGTCGGCATGGGTGGTGGGCCGGCTCGTGGCCACGCAGCCCCCTTGGTCGATCGCCACGTCGATGATCACAGCGCCCGGCTTCATCAGGGCCAGATCCTCCCGCTCGACGAGGTGCGGGGCCCGGGCCCCGGGGATCAGGACGCTGCCGATCACAAGGTCAGCCCAGCCAAGCCGCTCGCGGATCGCGTGCCGGTCGGAGTAGAGGCAGTCGATGTTGGGAGGCGTGACATCGTCGAGGTATCGCAGTCGCTCCAAGTTCGTGTCCAAGAGCGCGATGTTGGCCCCGAAGCCGGCGGCCACCTTGGCGGCGTTGGCCCCGACCGTGCCCGCGCCGAGCACGAGCACGTTGGCCGGGGCCACGCCCGGCACGCCGCCGAGCAGGATGCCCCGCCCCATCTGCGGCTTCTCGAGATACTTGGCCCCCTCCTGGATGCTCATCCGCCCGGCCACCTCGCTCATCGGGATCAGGAGTGGCAGCCGCCCGGCAGAGTCGCGGAGCGTCTCGTAGGCGACCGCCGTGGCCCCGGTCGCCAGAAAACCCTCGGTCAATGGCCGCGAGGCGGCAAAGTGGAAGTACGTAAACACCGCCTGGCCGGGGCGGATCAGGGCCAGTTCAGGCGGCTGGGGTTCCTTGACCTTCACGACCAGATCAGCCCGGCCGAAGACCTCCTCCGCCGAGCCCACGACCGTGGCCCCGCAGGCCGCATAGGCCTCGTCGGGCAATCCGGAACCGGCCCCGGCGGCCCGCTCGACGAGCACCTCGTGGCCGGCCCGGACGAGTTCCTCCGCTCCGACCGGCAGGAGGCCGACGCGGTACTCGTCCCGCTTGGTCTCCCGCGGCACCCCGACGATCATGACTTCCCGAGCTTCGTGACGTCCACGATCTTGTAGGAGGCCGGCATCGGCGGCGGGTAGTTGCCGTCCTTGTCGGGCTGGACCGGCGGCTGCGAGTCCCAGGTGGGATTCTCGGGCATCAGCCGGTAGTCCGCGGCCAAGGCTTTGGCGTAGTCCCACTGCTTGCCGGAGTAGGTCGCCAGCCGGCCGAGCACCGCGGCAAAGCTGGCCGTCACGCCGTAGTAGGCGTTGTTCAGCGGCTTGTCGTTGCGAATTGCGTCGTGCAGCTCGTCGTGCTCCACCTGGTAGGGATTCGGGTTCGGTCCCTCGAACTTCCACAGCACCTTGCCGTCGTAGTCCTTGATCTCACCGATCTTGACGAAGCCCTTCGTGCCCTGAAACTCCTCGTTGACCCGGCCGTCGCCGCCCGGGAACTGCCGGCACTGGCTCGCAATCCGCACGCCGTTGGGATACGAGAAGTTGATCGCGTGATGGTCGTAGATCTCGCTGTTCTTGCCCCGATCCTGCCGCCCGCCGACCCCGTAGGCGGTCTCCGGATGGTAGCCCTGCGGGGCCTCGGCCCCGAGCACCCAGTTGGCGACGTCGATGTTGTGGACGTGCTGCTCGCAGATGTGGTCGCCGCACAGCCAGTTGAAGTGGTACCAGTTGTTCACCTGGAACTGCATCTCGTTCTGGTCCTTCTGGCGGTCGCGATACCAGATGCCCGAGCCGTTCCAGTAGACCTGCCCGCCGATGATGTCGCCAGCGACGCCTTCGCGGATCCGGGCGATGGTCTCGCGATACTTGTTCTCGTACCGCCGCTGCAGGCCCACCACGACCTTCCGCTTCTTCTCGTCGGCCAACTTGGCGGCCTCGAGACAGAGCCGGGCACCGAACGAGTCGACGCAGACCGGCTTCTCCATGAAGACGTGCTTGCCAGCCTTGATGGCGGCGTCGAAGTGGAAGGGACGGAACCCCGGCGGGGTGGCCAGGATCACGAGATCGACGTCGGGTAGATCGAGTAGCCGCTGCGCCGCATCAAGCCCTGTAAACCGCCGATCCTCGGGGCATTCGACCTTCTCCTTCATCTTCTCGACGCTCTTGAGCGCTCCGTCGACGCGGTGCTGAAACGCATCGGCGATCGCGGTGAGCTTGACGTTCGACCCGGGCACGGAGAGCGTCTGCTGGAGCGCGCCCGTTCCTCGGCCCCCGGCCCCGATTAGGCCAACCTTGATCGCGTCGCTCGAAGGGTTCTGGGCGTGCGCTCCCCGGAGGGCCGTCAGCGTAGCGGCGCCGGCTGCGGCCGTCTGAAGGACATCACGGCGAGAGAGCGAGTACGGTGACGACATGCGGAGAGCTCCGGTGGTGCGGATGTTCTGGTGCGGATGTTCAAAAACCCGAGGTGAGAGCAGG